>JBLIES010000216.1:0-5448 GCA_047633135.1 Roseivirga sp. | reverse complement strand
GATTACCAATATTGTGCCCCTGCCTTTTGCTGCAACACTAAAAGATGGCGAATTTGTGTTTAATTACTCAGATGCGTCTTTTTGTAACGGGGGATTTCTTTCTCAAATTAAAAACAGAAAGCACAAGCATAACTATGAGCTTAAAGTGAAGGGAAGAAACCTTGAGAAATTCCTCAATGAAAATTACCCCGACCGACTGAGCCAACTGTCTCTCCTAAAAGTAGATGCTGAAGGATACGATAAGGACATACTGGATGGCTTAAGCGACTTAATTGCAAAGTATAGACCTAATATTATGGCCGAGTGCTACAAGAGGCTTACGAAAGAGGAACGAGATGATTTGTATGACACTATGGACAAACATAACTACTCAGTTTATATGAATGATACTCATTATCTGACGGAAGGCTTTGTAGACACCGCCAAGAGAGTGAAGCTTAGTAGAGATACTATGAATATTAAAAAGCATTTCGAAATTATAGCGATACCAAACTAGAATGATTTTAATTGATAATACTGTCATTAGTGATGACATTAAAGAGCAGCTATTTGTTTGTGATTTACAAGCGTGTAAGGGTGCGTGTTGCGTAGAAGGTGATTTAGGGGCCCCATTGGAAGAGCATGAGAAAAAGGAAATTGAAGATGCTTATGAGGCGGTAAAACCTTATCTATCTCCTGAAGGTATAAAAGCGATTGAAAAGGAGGGGCCTTACATTATGGATTTCGAAGGAGATTACTCCACTACTACGATAGGGAATAAGGAATGTGCATTTTCGATTTATGATGAAAAGGGAATTCTGAAATGCGGTATCGAACAGGCTTATAGGGACGGAAAGACAACTTTTAAAAAGCCAATTTCTTGCGAATTATATCCGATTAGAATTACAAAATACGACCACTATGAGGCACTCAACTACGATCGCTGGTCAATTTGCTCAGCAGCTTGTGTGTTGGGAAGTAAGCTAGGTGTGCCAGTGTATAAGTTCCTAAAAGAGGCTTTGATCAGAAAGTTTGGAGCGGCTTGGTATCAAGAGCTATGCAATGAAATTGAGGGAGAAAAATAGCCAATATTCCGCTGTTTCGTTTTTATAAAAAAAGCAGTATCAAAATTATTGGGTCTCACTCTGGTCTATTTTTTTAGCAATGCAAAAAGTACTTACGCCAAAAGGGAAATTCATACTTTTCAGAAGCTTGTTTTCAAAGTTTATGAGTTTATAAATTAACTCGTTGAACCTAGAGGGACTTTCGAGATCACCGCTGGCATCCTCTGACTTTGATTTCCTCAGTTTGCCGAGCGTTCGAAACAAGAACACAGGAAAAAATAGGCTAAAATTCCAATAACTAGACTTCTGTATTTCAAAACCTGTAGCCTTAAGTTTCTGGGTCAATTCAGGTCGTAGATAACGCCTATGGTGCATGTTGAACACATCGTGCGAGCTCCAGAGTGACATGAACGCAGGAACGAAAACCAGCAGTATCCCATCGGATTTCAATAGGTTGTGCCAGTTTAAAAGTGCTTTTCTATCCTCTTTCAAATGCTCTAAACAATCAGAGGCTATTATGACATCAAATTTTTGAGTGAGTGTTATCTTTTGGGCATCCATTACAGATGTGTTTCCGTGCCCATTAAGCTGACAATTGGCAATGGCTTTTTCACTAATGTCGATACCATAAAGGTTGTCTTGGCTGAATCCTTTATCGACAAGATCGGAGAGTAGAATTCCAGAAGAGCAGCCAATGTCTAAAATACTTACTTCTCTATCTGTATTTTCGAGAAGTTGAAGAATGTAGCTCCTTCGGGCTTTAAACCAAAAGTGATCACTTTCTACATCATGGTATTTTTTTTCATAATCCTCTTTCATCTGTTTCTTATTCCGAGTGAGTTTTTGGTAATTCTTTGATCTTGTCCTTTACTTTTTCTTTAATGACGAATAACGGACGCTTTTTGACTTGAAAGAAAATGCGCAGCACATATTCACCGATGATACCTAAAGATAAGAGTTGAATTCCTCCGAATAAAATCAAAACGAATAAAAGCCCAGTAAAACCCTCTGGAACATTCCCGTAGATCATTTTTTTGAGGATAACATAAATAAGATAGACGAAGGATGAAATTATAGTCAGTAATCCCAAGTTGGTGATCAGCTTAACAGGGATTTCACTAAAGTTGAAAACCCCATTAAAGGCCAATTGAAATAGCTTTCTTAAGGTGTATTTAGATTCACCTGATTGCCTCTCTTCTCGATTATACTCTACGCCAATCTGTTTAAAACCTAACCAACTGCGCATGCCACGTAAAAATCGGCTTTCTTCAGGCATTTCATTCATCAAATGAGCCACACGAGTACTGATTAACGAGAAGTCACCCGAGTCTAGGGGGATATGGATGTAAGAGATTTTATCCATTAATTGGTAAAAAGATTTGTAAGCTAATTTTTTGAGGAAGTTCTCTTTACGGTTCTTCCTTACCGCATACACAACATCGTAACCCTGATTATAATATTCATAGAACTCACCAAGTAATTCTGGCGGGTCTTGCAAGTCCGCATCAATGATGAAAACGGCTTCAGTGGCTGTTATTTGTTGTAATCCTGCACTTAATGCTATTTGATGACCAAAATTTCTCGAAAGAATAATCGCTTGAAAGCGATTGTCCACCAAGGCTAAATCTGTCATAAGATCAGCCGTTTTGTCCGAGCTACCATCGTCCACAAGTATTACCTCAATAGATTTAGGAAATGATTCTATAAGCTTTACCAAACGATCAATTAGCTGACCAAAGACTTCCTCTTCATTATACAGAGGGATAACAATATTGATGATTGGGGCTGACATTTTATTCTTTTTGAGAGGTTAGGTGGGGCGAAACCATTTTGGGTCTGATTTGAGAATAAGCAATGAGTAATGCAATAATACCAAATGTAATGACCTTATAAAACTGCGTTTGATCATAAAAAAATTTACCGATGATGTTTGACGATGTCAAAGTCGTTGTAATGAAATAAACTATAAGCGGTATTAAAATCTTCAGCGGTATACCTTTCAAGCCTTTTTTCTCTTTGTATTGCTTGACTAAGTAGACAGAAAGCAAAAATAGGGCAGGGAGTATGTAGTAAAATGAATACTTGTTTTGGGCTGGGAAAACCAAGGGAAATGCTAGGCAGATGTATCCAAACTCCCAAAAAGACTGTTCATAGCTACTAGAAGCCCGAAATGGTCTTAGTTTCATGAAGTATAAAGTGAATAGGATCAATCCTCCTCTGATCACATTAGTAACAATGGCTGCTGTATCGTACGAAAGGGAAAGGATATTTCTATTGCCAGCAATTTTGTCGTCAGGCATTTCTGTGAAGAAAGCGTAGATGAATGCTGAGAGGTTATAAATACCTGTTTTAGTCTCTAATGTGTATTCCTTGTTGGCGGGGTTGATAATCCCGTACCATTCTTGAATTAGAAAATTATTGTAATCAAACCCTACAATAATACTCGGAATAAAGACCATGATTAGGCTGAAAATCAAAGTGTAGACAGGTGTTTTAAAGTCTTTGCGATAAATGAAATAGCCAATCAGTACGATGGGCATTATTTTAGTTATGAAAGCTAAGGCTAGCATTAACCCAGCTAATACGGGTTTATTTTTTTTCGATAAATAAACGGCATAAACAGAAAGGAAAACAAGTAAAATGGTGGTTTGACCAAGCTGGAAATTCTGACCCCAAAAGCGAATAGAAAGTATAAGCGTGAGAATAGCCGTTGTCGCAAATCGTTTGTTGTCTACTTTCAATTCAGAAAAGAATTCTCGGAATAACAGAACGGACTTATAGAGTAGGAAGGCGTTGAAAAACAGCCACAGGAAAATGTAAACCTGCTTTGGTAATAATGAGAATGGATAGAGCGCAATACCAAAGATCGGTGCATAGCGGTATTGTGCATGTGGGGTAACTATTCCATCTGGCTCAGTTTCTACCATATCCTCAGCCAAAAATGGATTAGCCTTTTCATCTACCATCACCCTACCTGCGGCAACATAAATCCTATAGTCTGCTGCTTGCTGAGTCGTGAAGATGAGTGCTATAGCTGTTATTGTCCCGTATATCCAGATTTTAACGCTCCGGCTAGCTTTAAGTGTCATTGATCTACATCAAAATGAAATGTGAAATTAACTATTTATAAATGAATTTGATGTAATCGAGGGTTTTGGGTCATGGTGAGCATCAAAACGAAGAATAAATAGTGGTTTTCATAAAAAAAAAGGCCCTTCTTTTTCAAAGAAACGGCCTTTCTATGGTGAAATTAATTTGTTTATTTTAACTGATCGAAGTCAAAATCATCCAAAAAACTAGTAGTGAATTGGCCGGATTTGAATTTCGGATCATCCATGAGTTTGATATGAAAAGGAATGGTCGTTTTCACTCCTTCGATCACATACTCTTCTAATGCTCTTTTCATCCTTACTAAGACTTCTTCTCTTGATTGTGCTGTGACGATCAACTTACCAATCATCGAATCATAATTTGGAGGGATAGTATAACCAGCATAAACATGGCTATCTACACGAACCCCATGCCCTCCAGGGGTGTGCAGGTTAGTGATTTTACCAGGGCTTGGCCTGAATCCATTGGCGGGGTCTTCAGCATTAATTCTGCACTCCATAGAGTAGAGCTTAGGGAAATAGTTTCTCCCAGATATCTTCGCACCTGCTGCTACCTTAATTTGTTCTTTGATCAAGTCAAAGTCAGTTACTTCTTCCGTAATTGGATGCTCAACTTGAATTCTTGTATTCATTTCCATGAAGAAGAAATCACCGTGCTTATCGACTAAAAATTCAACAGTACCTGCTCCTTCGTAGCCAATGGATTCTGCAGCTTTTACAGCAGCAGCACCCATTCTTTCCCTGAGTTCTTGATTAAGAGCAGGGGAGGGGGTCTCTTCGACCAATTTCTGATGTCTTCTTTGAATAGAGCAATCTCGCTCTGAAAGGTGGCAGGCTTTGCCAGCGCTATCTCCAACAATTTGGATTTCTACGTGGCGAGGTTCTTCCACAAACTTTTCTAAATACAGGCGGTCATTACCGAAAGCTGCTGCCGATTCCATTCTAGCATCATCCCAAGCTTTTTGAAAATCGTTATCGCTTTTAACAATACGCATTCCTCTACCACCGCCACCAGCAGTAGCCTTGAGAATTACGGGATATTTTATTTGGTTGGCTATTTTGATTCCTTCTTCAACAGAATCAAGTAAACCGTCAGACCCAGGGATTGTAGGTACACCAGCTTTCTTCATGGTGTCTTTAGCCGTGGCCTTATCTCCCATTTTATCAATCATATCAGGGCTGGCTCCTATGAATTTGATGCCATACTCTTCGCAAACTCTTGAGAATTCAGCATTTTCTGACAAGAAACCATACCCCGGATGTATTGCATCAGCGTTGGTTATTTCTGCCGCAGA
>JBLIES010000215.1:0-5450 GCA_047633135.1 Roseivirga sp. | reverse complement strand
GGGAAGAAGAAACCGATTACATAAATCCCCTTTTCCAAAAGTGCATCAGCCATTTTCTGAGCCAATTTAGCATCGTAAAGCATTACGGGTACAATGGCATGTTCTCCGGGCTTAATATCAAAACCAGCGGCAGTCATTTTGCTGCGGAAGTATTTCGTGTTTTCCTCCAATTTATCGCGAAGCGTAGTGGCCTCTGAAAGCATGTCTAAAACAGCAATCGAAGCACCTACAATTGATGGTGCCAAAGTGTTTGAGAACAAATATGGACGTGAACGCTGACGAAGAATCTCAATGATCTCTTTTTTACCTGACGTAAATCCACCAGAGGCTCCACCAAGGGCTTTACCTAAAGTACCAGTGATAATATCCACTTGATCTATACAGTTCCTGAATTCATGCACTCCCCTGCCTGTTTTACCAACAAAGCCTGTTGAGTGACATTCGTCTGTCATGACCAAAGCCTTGTACTTATCTGCTAAGTCACAGATTTTATCGAGCTGAGCAATGGTACCATCCATAGAGAACACACCGTCCGTAACGATGATCTTGTTCTTCGCTCCTTTGGCATCCGCATCTTTCAGTTGTTGCTCAAGACTGGCCATATCGTTATGATCATAACGGAATCGCATTGCCTTACAAAGCCTGACCCCATCAATAATTGAGGCGTGGTTCAGTGCATCTGAGATAATCGCATCCTCGGCATTCAATAATGGTTCGAACAACCCTCCGTTTGCATCGAAAGCCGCTGCATAAAGGATGGTATCCTCCATCCCCAAGAATTTAGAAATCTTGTCTTCTAATTCTTTATGAATGTCCTGTGTACCACAAATAAATCGCACTGAAGACATTCCAAAACCATGGGTGTCGATTGCATCCTTAGCCGCTTGTACCACCTTGGGATGAGATGAAAGGCCTAAATAATTATTTGCACAAAAATTAATCACCTCACGTCCATCCTCTGTTTTAATCTCAGCAGACTGTGGTGTGGTAATTATTCTTTCTTTCTTAAATAAGCCTGCCTCTTTAATATCTGCAAGCTCTGCTTGAAGTTTAGGTTTTAATGTTTCGAACATTTTCTATTCAGTTTTGGGTTTGGGTCTCATCATCACTTTTGGTCGCGTTTGGGCGACAGAAGCCTTTTTTTGAAGTATTTCTTTTAAAGGGAACTTCCTTCTAATTGGATTGATGAGGTATAATTTCTGTGCTGTAAAGCTACTTGGGCTTACTTGGTCATAAAGTTCTTTCAATTTCTTCCAGTCATCGAACTCAGCATTTTCAAATGCTTGGGCATCGATTTTTTTTTCCATCAGGTAAGATTTGAAATCCTTTATTTCCATTCTAATACAAATATAAAAAAACTCTCTACCACATGACCATTAGCTAAGGCAAAGGTTTTACTTATTCTATGCTTTGCTTAATATTGCAGCGAAACAAAAAAAGATGGGAATGACAAAAATCTTGATTATTGGTGCCAGCGGACAATTAGGTTCTGAACTGACTAACGCCCTTGGTGAAATCTTCGGGATTGATAATATTATCGCCTCAGATATTTCAACAGCTCATCCGAATATAGCGCATTTCCCTTTCGAGAAATTAGACGTCATGAATGCTAATCAACTGGCAGCGGTAGTTGACAAGCATAAGATTACTCAAATTTATCATTTGGCGGCCATTCTTTCAGCAAAAGGCGAATCAAACCCTCAATGGGCTTGGAACTTGAACATGACCAGCTTACTGAATGTATTGGAGATTGCTCGAGAAAAGAAACTAGACAAAGTATATTGGCCAAGTTCTATTGCCGTATTTGGGCCGAATACCCCTTTGAATAATACCCCACAATATTGTGAGAAAGATCCAAACACAATTTATGGTGTAAGTAAATTGGCAGGAGAAAGATGGTGTGAATATTATTTCAAGAAGTACGATGTTGATGTAAGAAGCATCCGTTACCCTGGCCTGATTGGATACAAATCTTTGCCGGGTGGTGGAACAACCGATTATGCCGTAGATATTTATCATAAAGCTTTAGATGGCGATCATTTCACCTGTTTCCTGAAAGAAGATACGGAGTTACCAATGATGTACATGCCCGATGCGATAAGAGGAACCATTGACTTAATGGAAGCGCCTGCTGAAAAAGTAAAAGTGCGATCGAGTTACAATCTTGCTGGCATCAATTTTACTCCAGCAGAAATGGCTGCTTCTATCAAGAAAGTAATTCCTTCACTTACGATTGGCTATGAGCCAGACTTTAGGCAAGCCATTGCTGATAGCTGGCCAAACAGTATTGATGATTCCGTTGCCAGAACGGATTGGGGATGGAAGCATGAATTTGATTTAGATGCCATGACACAGGATATTCTAGCCAATTTACCCGCAATACTCGATAGCTTTAAACCAAAGATTTAGGTCAAGATGAGTGTCTTGATCTAAATTTTTTACTCTTATAAACAAGTAATATAGACCCTCTAAATTGATTTTATTAAATCCTATTGCAACTATTTCTGGCCAGACGTGTGTCTAATAAAGAGTACATCAAAAAATCTAGAATGAAACGTTTTGCAATTCTTACCGCCATTAGTTCGTTAGTTTTTTCTTGCGACTCTGAAAATCCAGGTGAAATCACCCGTGAGTACTTTGACAATAGTGAGTTAGTGTATGCTACCTCTCAACCTTTTCAAGATGACACAGAGATAAGATCTGGATATATTCAAGACGGAGAACATATTACATTCAGGTATTCATACTTTCATCCCCAGGATGATGATATCTCTGATGATGAATTGGCCGAAATCTTCATTTTCGAAATCCCAAAGAATTCAACCGAATTCAACTATTCCACTTCGGAGAATATCGCGAACGACTTTTTAAAGGCCGATTATCAGAGGTCCTGCTTTTGCGGACCGGTAAATTTCGAGTTGGTAAGCGCGAGTATTAGCGCTAGAAAAATTGGCGGTGCTGAATGGGAAGTGAGTTTTGATATTCTCTATAAGGATCAATTTGGGGAGTACCCTCTCAAAGACGCTGGTAAATACCGCCAAGGATCGCTGTAAAAAAAGAAATCCCGAACTTGATTACTCAAATTCGGGATGCATCTATTTCTGTTTTTGATCTTATTCTCCTTGGCTTAGAGAGTAACCTCTTTCCCCGTCAAAATGGTATAAATGCTCAGTTTTAATAAAGTCAAAACCAATAGAGTAAATCTTCTGGATCAACTCAATCACATCAGCATTATTCACAATTTCCCCATTTGGATTTGTATACCTACACCTCCAATGATCTGTTTTGAAAATTTCTGGAACGCCTTCAGGATAAACTAAAACGCCACGATTAGAGATCAATTTTAACTTTAACCTGTCTGTTGACCCTTCGTTTAAAAGCTTATCTCCAATCACATCAGGATCACGACCGCTTTCTCTCCAGTCAATGAAAACATCAATACCGACTAGCTCTTTTTTCTTGGCTGGTTTTTCGGCAACATTCACTGAAATCTGAACATCGTTTCTGTACTCCACAGGTTTTAACTTGACAGGCTTTTCACCTAATCGCGCTATAATAGCATCAGCAAATTCGCGCGTCCCGACTTTTTTAACGCTTCTGTTCGCCCTATAAATATCCCCCGTATGGATTCCATCTTCGAGTGTTTTCAGCCAAGCGTTTTGAATCAATTCAGCTTTATCAGCTTTGCCCATCTGAACAAGCATCATGAAAGCACCATTTAACAAACCCGATGGGTTTGCAATATCCTGTCCCGCAATATCAGGAGCAGAACCGTGTATCGCTTCAAACATACCATGAGTCATACCAATATTAGCAGACCCCGCCATTCCTACTGAGCCTGCCACCTCTGCAGCTATATCTGAAATGATATCACCATACAAATTAAGCGTGACTACAACATCTAAAGACTCAGGTCTTGAAGCCACTACTGCCGAACCAATATCTATAATCCAATGATCTGATTCAATGTCTGGGTACTCTAATTTCACTTCGTCAAAGATTCTATGAAACATCCCATCCGTATGTTTCATAATATTATCCTTGGTCATGCAGGTAACCTTCTTTCTGTTGTAGGCACGCGCATATTCGAAAGCGTAACGCACAATTTTTTCTGACCCTGGATCAGAAATTAATTTCAAAGTTTGAACTACCTCACTTGTCTGTTGGTGCTCAATACCTGCATATAGATCTTCTTCATTTTCTCGTACTATCACTAAATCCATGAGAGGGAAATGCGATGGTACAAAAGGAGGATAAGCTCTAAAGGGCCTAACGTTAGAAAAAAGACCCAACGATTTTCTGATTGTAACATTCAAACTCTTGTAGCCACCACCCTGCGGGGTAGTTATAGGAGCCTTAAGGAAGACTTTATTTTTTCTAAGTATCTCCCATGATTCTGGGCTTATACCCGACTTATGACCAGACTTGTAGACTTTTTCGCCAATCTCAATCGTATCATAATCCAACCCTACATTGGCGGCATCCATGATACGTAACGTGGCGTCCATGATTTCAGGCCCAATCCCATCCCCGTGGGCAACGGTTATTCTATTCTGTGTTCTCATAAGTACTCTGCTTCAGATTTGTTTGAACGTGCCCAAAGATATTAAAGGCAGCCTTTAAAATGAATTAAAAGGGAAATTTATGATTAAAACCTTCGGGATTAATAATTCATTCCACTCTATAGTCAAGCATCATTTTTGTTTTCTGGCATTGTAACTATATTTGTCGCTGACTCAATAACCAATGGATTCATTTCAGAATATCAAATTCGAGAATATTAATGGCATAGCGCTTTTGACTATCAATAGACCTGATAAACTCAATGCGCTGAATATGAGGACTATCGAAGAGATCGGAGAAGCTTTTGAAACAGTCTATGATTCATCCGAAATAAAAGGAGTGATCATTACGGGAGAGGGTGAAAAGGCCTTCGTTGCTGGAGCCGACATTGCAGAAATTGCTCAACTCAATGAGTTGAATGCAAGAAAATTCTCTGAGCAAGGGCACGAAGTTTTTGCCAGCATAGAAAACTGTCACAAACCAGTGATTGCCTTAGTGAACGGTTTTGCTTTGGGCGGTGGTTGCGAACTGGCAATGGCTTGTCACATGCGCATAGCGACTAGTAATGCAAAGTTTGGATTGCCAGAAGTGAACCTTGGTATTTTGCCTGGCTTTGGAGGTACCCAAAGACTAACCCAACATGTGGGCAAAGGGAAAGCCTTTGAATTGGCAACCTCTGGCGAAATGATTAACGCAGAAAGCGCACTTAGCCTTGGCCTTGTGAATCATGTCTACGAAGATAAAGCCACAGCAATGACAAAAGCGAAAGAGCTTTTGAACAAAATCACTAGCAAAGCACCTTTGGCTGTTGGAATGGTGATCGAGTGTATCAATGCTGTTTATAATAACGACTTAAACGGCTACCAGATGGAGGCCAATAGTTTTTC
>JBLIES010000214.1:0-5451 GCA_047633135.1 Roseivirga sp. | reverse complement strand
ACCATAGTGACTTTTGTGATTCTATTTTTTGGAGAAGTATTGCCTAAGAATTTTGCAACACAAAACAATCTGGCCTTCGCAAGAACCACGTCAAGAATGTTAGCTTTTTGTGATCGGATCGTAAGGCCAGTTTCTTTCATTCTAATCGGGTTCACCCAATTGATTGAAACACGCGTTCAGAAAAAAGGACACAGCATTACCGTGGATGACCTTCACTATGCATTGGAAATGACCACCGGACATAATACTTCAGAAGAAGAAAAGGGCATTCTGAAAGGTATCGTAAACTTTAGTACACTTTCTGTTCGTCAGGTTATGAAATCGCGTATGGATATAACTGCTGTAGATATCGAGTTGGACTTTCATGAACTGATGGACAAGATCAATAAGAGTGGATTTTCAAGAATTCCCGCTTATAACGAGACCATAGATAAAATTGAAGGTTTCCTCTACATTAAGGATCTACTGGCGCATGTTGATAAGAATGAAAACTTTGAGTGGCAAAAGCTTTTGAGGCCTGGGTTTTTCGTTCCAGAAAATAAAAAAGTAGATAGCCTGCTGAAAAACTTTCAAGACAAAAGAGTCCATATGGCCATTGTTGTGGATGAATATGGCGGAACGTCTGGCTTGATAACCATGGAAGACATTATTGAAGAAATCGTAGGCGAAATCAATGATGAGTTTGATGATGATGATGTAGCTTACAATAAGTTAGATAACAATACGTACATTTTCGAGGGGAAAACTTCGCTCAACGATTTCTGTAAAATATTAGACATAGATATTAATTACTTTGAGCAAGTAAAAGGGGATAGTGAGTCTTTGGGAGGTTTATTACTTGAATTGCATAGTAAGTTACCAAGGGCTGGAGAAAAAGTAGAATATGGTACTTTTCTTTTTACTATAGTGGCCGTAGATGTGCGTAGAATAAAGAGAATTAGAGTGTTGTATAATCGTAATCTCACGGTTTGAAAAAATCATTGACCCATTTCTATTTATTAACATTTGTCACCCTAATGGGCTTTTCTGCCTGCGAGCAGACGTATTTTCCAAAACCTAAGGCTTATAATCGCATCGACTTACCTGAGCGTAAATTTCAAATTTTACCTGATACTTTTCCGTACAATTTTATCTACTCCTCTTATGCTGAGCTTTCGAGGGATAGTTTTCCAAAAGCAGGACGCTATTTTATTAATCTCTATTATCCAAAGTTCGATGCCAGTATTCAAATCACCTATAAGGATTTAAAAAGACCAGAAAATGATATTGAAAGATTGTTAACGGACGCATTCGAACTTACCATGAAGCATAACAGTCAAGCGTATTCTATTGAGGAGAATTTAATGATTATGCCTAGTGGTCAAGTGGCGAGCCTCGCTGATATTACAGGCGATGTACCCACGCAATTCCAGTTTTTTACAACAGACACCCCACATCATTTTTTTCGTGGTGCACTCTACTTTAATACAGCTGAAAAGAACGATTCTTTACGACCTATCATTGATTTTATTAAGATTGATGCAGTCGAAATGCTGAATACTTTAAGCTGGAAATACTAAATTGTTTCTATGCCTTCGTTTTTCGATACTCGCATAGAATTTATAAAAGGAGTTGGTCCTCAAAAGGCTGCTTTAATAGGTGCTGAACTAGGTCTTTTTACTTACGGTGATCTCATTCAGCATTATCCTTTCCGTTACGAAGACCGCACTAAATTTTACCCTATTGAAAAGGTGCATGCTGATTTGCCCTTTGTGCAAGTCAAAGGGAAGATTAGGAAAATGGAAACCATTGGGGAGATGCGATCAAAAAGGCTCGTGGCCCAGTTTGAGGATGAAACAGGAGTTATCGAGTTAGTGTGGTTCAAAGGGATTCCTTGGGTAGCTAAAAAATTACAACTTGGGGTAAACTATGTGGTTTTTGGCAAACCTGCAGCTTTTGGTAGAAAAATCAACATTGCACATCCAGAAGTCGAAGTGCTAACGACTCAAAACGAACAAGCCTCTTTCCTTCAGCCTGTTTACAATACTTCTGAAAAAATGAAGGCGAAGTATTTAGACAGCAAGGCTATTTCTAAAATGATTAGGCAAGTCATGGTTTTGGCGGAGAATCATATTTACGAAACCTTACCTGAAAGGCTCATTGGTCAATTTTCATTAATTGATAAAAAGTTAGCCTTGCGTCATATCCACTTCCCAGGCAATGATGAATTATTGTCGAAAGCGCGGTACAGGCTTAAGTTCGAAGAGCTGTTTTTTATTCAGCTCCGGCTATTAAAACTTAAGCTTACTAGAATTGAAAAATACCGAGGAGCCATTTTTAATGATTCCTCTCTCCTAACGGATTTCTACAACCACCATTTGCCCTTTGACTTAACAAGTGCACAAAAGCGCGTAATCAAAGAAATTTACTTCGATATGAAATCGGGGAGGCAAATGAACCGACTGCTGCAAGGTGATGTAGGCAGTGGGAAAACCATTGTGGCATTTATTTGTATGCTTTTAGTCGTAGGTTCTGGGGCACAGGCAAGCATGATGGCGCCAACTGAGATTTTAGCTGGACAACATTACGATGGCTTAAAATACTTTGCTGATTTACTCGGTTTAAAGATTGCTAAACTCTCTGGCTCCTCGAAGAAAAAGGCCCGGACCGAAATTCATGCAGGTCTTTTGGATGGGACAATTCATATTTTGGTGGGAACACACGCATTGATAGAGGATATAGTTCAGTTTAAGAATTTAGGCTTAGCGGTGATAGACGAGCAACACCGTTTTGGCGTGGCGCAAAGGGCGAAACTATGGGCCAAGAACAAAGAATTCTATCCACATATGTTGGTGATGACGGCCACCCCAATTCCCCGTACGCTCGCCATGACACTCTATGGCGATTTAGATGTTTCGGTGATTGATGAATTGCCAGCTGGAAGAAAACCCATAAAAACAATGCATGAATATGATGCTAAGCGGCTGCAGGTTTTTGGATTTATGAAGGAAGAAATCAAAAAAGGAAGACAGATTTACGTGGTTTATCCGCTGATCGAAGAGTCGGCTAAATTAGACCTTAAGTATTTAGATGATGGCTATGAGTCCATTAAACGTGCCTTCCCAGACGCTCATATTAGTATCGTGCATGGTAGAATGAAAGCCCAAGACAAAGACTTTGAAATGCAGCGGTTCATTAAAAACGAAACGCAGATTATGGTGGCGACTACCGTGATCGAAGTGGGCGTAAATGTACCTAACGCTTCTGTGATGGTGATCGAGAATGCTGAACGTTTCGGTTTGGCACAGTTGCATCAGTTAAGAGGCAGGGTAGGTAGAGGTGCTGAACAGTCTTATTGTTTGCTAATGACCGAGTACAAGTTGAGTAAAGAAGCCCGAGTACGTCTACAAACGATGGTGCGTACCAACAATGGTTTCGAAATTGCCGATGTAGACCTCAACCTTAGAGGTCCTGGCGATATTACGGGTACTCAGCAATCCGGTGTTTTAGATATGCTAATTGCTGATATCTCTAAAGATGCCCAAATCCTTCAAGTTGCCAGAAATGCAGCCAGCGATACGCTCGATGATGACCCTAATCTTACCAAAGAGGAAAACCGCAATATTCTCCGCCAAATCAAATCCCTTAAAAAGACTACGGTAAATTGGGGGAGGATTTCGTAGGGTAATTGTTACCTGTATCTCTGGAAATAGCTGTCCATTGACGCCATTCTTCTCTGAGTCGACCAATCACTAATTCCCCAACTCATCAGGCTAGATTCTTCATAATCTCACACCTTAAAGAAGAGGCTAATCTTAGTTCGTGCAGCCATCCAACAGTTCAGTGCAAAGATTCAACGGTTGATGTCAATCGGGTTTTTTGTTGCTAAGCTAATCCCCATCATTGTAAGGTCAACAAGCCTATGGGCGTTGGCTTCAATAATTTGATTACGAAAATTCAAAACAACAGAGCCAGTTAAAAGGCAGGCAGGTCACCTGCCAAAACTGGCTCACAAATATTAAGGCTATGAAAATCAAAAACACAAGAACACACAGCATAATCATGGGATTTGCAATTGCCATTTGGGCGATGTTCTCTATGGTTAATACTGCACATGCTAAGCAGAGCACTAGTTCTTCTGTAAGTACATCGACTTCGAGCAACGGAAAATCTTTCACCAGTACCTCGGTTAGGAATGGAAAGTATACTTTTCGTACAAAAATAGGTTCGAGCCAACTGGAACTTGAGTATGATGGAGAAGTAACATTCACCGATGACGACAAAGCCATTAAGTCAATTTCTAGAGGAGGATACCTGAAAATCAAAAAAACTTCTTTTGGTGAAAGAAGAGAACTTTTAGCTGAGCCAAATTCAGATGGCTCTATCAACTATGAATATTACGAAGGAAGAAGAAAGGCTGACTTCAATGATGCGGCTAAGAAATGGCTAGCAGATGTGCTCATAGAAGTCATTCGTACCACTGGCATTGGGGCGGAGGGTAGAGTAGATCGATTTTATAAAAAGGGCGGAATCGATGCAGTGTTGAAAGAAACAGATGCTATCAAAAGTGATCACATAAGCCATATCTATTTGAAGGTCTTATTGGGTACACAAAAACTTTCAGCAGATGAGTTAACGAAAGTTGCTGCGTATGTGCCTAGAAATTTAGATTCGGATCACTACATCACAGAAGTTTTCAAAGACTATGGTGATTTGTTCTTTAAAAACCCAAAAAGTACCGAAGCCTTTTTGAGCGCTATTGGTCAAATGGATTCCGATCATTATGTGTCAATTATTTTGACTCGTGCTTTAAAAGAAGATTTGTCTGATGAAATGATCTCTAAAGTGCTCGATGCTGCAGAAAGAATGGACTCTGACCACTACAAGTCAGGTGTGATCAAACAGGTGATGGACCGTACAGACCTTTCTGATGCTGTAGTCAATAGAATAGTGAAAGCAGCCGCTGATATCGATTCTGACCACTACGCAACTTTGGTATTAAGAGAGGCGCTCGATAGGCCAAATCTTTCTGATAAAGCTTTTGAAAATTTAATGGATGCTGTCTCTAATATCGATTCCGATCATTATGTAACGGAAACTATGCGTAGCTTATTGAAAGGTAGAAGTGTATCTGACAAGGTGGTTGAAGCAGTCGTAAAGAGGGTAGGCAACATGAGTTCAGATCATTACCGAACGATTATTATTAATGATTTAGTGAAAGATCAAAAAGTGTCTTCCAGGTACTTCGATCAGATTTTAGTCACCGTTGGTGATGTGGGTTCAGATCATTACGCAAGTGAGATTTTACAAAATGTTTTAATAGACCAAGAACTTTCTGAAGAAAGCTATGACAAGGTGCTAGTAAGGGTAGCAAGGATTGATTCAGATCATTACAAGACACAAATCTTGAAAAACGTTTTGAGGTCTGATAAACTGAGCAAGTCGCACTTATTGAGTATTTTGAAAGCGGTG
>JBLIES010000213.1:0-5476 GCA_047633135.1 Roseivirga sp. | reverse complement strand
TGAATTTCTCGATAGTAGTAGAATACTTCTTGAAAAATTTCGATTTCTGAGCCTCTAAGTCAGCCATTGCCACTGCCATAGAATCATTTAATGAATTGAATTGGTCTGTTACATAAATATCAGCACCCGCTGCTTTAGTGATAGCCACTGCAGCAATTGCAGCATCCATTTCAGCTTGTGGTAAATCTGCACATGATGTTACTACGAACATACCTAAGATTAATGTACCGATTATAGTGTTCTTAATTTTCATAATTTGTATTCTACGTTAATTGTTAGTTGCGCTTCGCAGCGCTTGGTTGTTAAATTTGAACATTATGACGCAGGCTTTTAAAAAGGTCACATTAGTTTTAAATAAATATTTTAAAACCCTAAAAAGTGACCGTACAAACGCTAAAGCGACACTATTTACTTGAGTACAGTCTGACATTTCGCATGAATTCAACCATGATTTCAAGTCGCTACCTAAAGTGAAACTGTTTTTTTTTCACAGAGACTGCATCTATCGACTCTTTTAGGAAAGTATTGAATGACGAGAGAAGGATTTAACCTCCCAAACAAAACGTACTTACATAATACATGAGAATCGATACATTCCCTTACAAACCGAGCCGTATGCATAAGTATTTGATATTTCTATGGCTAGGCGTAACGCTTAGCTGCACTCCCCACTCCAAAGTATTTACACCAGACGAGTTGCCCATTGCTATTCCTACAAAAGGAAATACATGGATTCAAGGATTAAACCCCAAGCAAGACCGACAACTGCTTGACAACGGAGTGAAAAATTGGAATCCAAAGGATGGGTCGGCCAAAACCTATTTTTATACTGAAGCCATAGGCCAAATCAATATTGGTTTAATGGTGAAAACGGAACAGATCACTTCGCTCAATATCGCCTTCAATGGTAAGGCTCAAAAGCTAAACATCTCTAGCCCTGAACTCCACTTGGTTTCCATTGGCAGCTTTAACATCAAAGAGCCAGGCTACCACACTTTAGAGATCAGCAGCGATAAGGAAAGCGCAGGAGTCGATATTGCTGAAGTACGGATTGGTGGAGCAGCAACGGAAAGCAAAGTGTACTATGCTAAAGATGACTTCTACTGGGGAAGAAGAGGGCCATCTGTCCACCTTACCTATCAAATACCCAAGGCTGCAGCAGACATCGTCTATTTCTACAATGAGATTGAAGTGCCCAAAGGAGAAGATATACTCGGTAGTTATTTTATGGCGAACGGCTTTGCCGAAGGCTACTTTGGTATTCAAGTCAATGGAGCAGAAGAAAGAAGAATACTCTTTTCTGTGTGGAGTCCGTTTAAAACAGACAATCCAAAAGACATTCCTGAAAACCAACGCATTAAAATGCTGCGAAAAGGCGCAGGCGTTTATACAGGTGAGTTTGGCAATGAGGGCTCTGGCGGACAGAGCTACCGCAAATACAGGTGGAAAGCTGGAATGAAGTATCGTTTCCTTTTAAAAGCAAAACCTGCGGGCAATAACAGCACCGACTACACGGCTTATTTCTTTGCTCCCGAAATAGGTAAATGGGAATTGATCGCTTCTTTTAGAAGACCTCAAACCGACACCTATGTACAAAGACCTCATTCATTCTTAGAGAACTTCCATACTGAAACTGGTAATCAGACGAGAAAGGGTATGTACACAAACCAATGGGTTTACGACACCAATGGCCAATGGCACGAAATGACCACCGCTAAGTTTACAGCCGATGCGACAGCGAGAAAAGAGTCTAGAATGGACTATGCTGGAGGAGCAGAAGGTACTGCCTTCTATATGAAAAATTGTGGCTTCTTCACCGGTTGGACGACCATAGATGCTATGATTAAACGTGAACCTTTAGGCCTTGCTCCGGCAATTGATTTTAGCTTATTACCGTAAAAGTCTAATGCAACAAAATTAAGTCTGATGCCCGATGATCACTCTCTAACTACAAGTCAGAGTTGAACTCTTTAATGGGATTGAATTTATACACAGCCTGCATCCTAATACCTACCAATAGGATAGTACCTCTTTGGGATTATTTGGTATGGTACGGTGAGTAGGGCTACTCAATCCTTGACACTTTTAATTTACGCTTTGAAAAGGATTCCTTGTCCCCATTACTCACAAACTAAGGCCTGTCCGTTCGCAGAGCATCATATAATCAACAGCTTCTTAAGGACATAAAAAAAGCGCCCCTTACAGGTCGCTTTTGTATTATAATTTTCAGACAGAGGCTACCTCTTGATATTCAACGTCATTCCGTTATCCATAACCAAGTGTTCAATAAAGAACTCCATCATTCTTTCTGTACTTACAGCCGTATGACCTCTATCGGGACCTACTTGCACATCGAAACTCTTACCCGCATCTTGCAATGCTTTAATCAATTGTAAAGAGTTAGAAGGATGCACGTTATTATCGCTTGTTCCGTAATAAATCATCAATTCGCCCTCTAAATTCGAAGCGTATTTCATCAATTTAAAATCATCATAACCCTGTTGATTGTTTTCTACAAGGTTCATGAATCGCTCGGTGTAAATGTTATCGTAACTCATCCAATCAGTCACCGAAGAGTTAGCTACTGCTGCATGGTATACCTCTGGGAATCTCAATAAACTCATGGCCGCTGTTGTACCCCCATAGGAAGTACCGTAAACACCAACCTTGTCCTTATTAAAATAAGGCCTGTCGTAAAGTGATTTGATCCCTTCAGCAAAATCGTCTTGCTCAACTATACCTAAATGGCCATAGAGTTGGTCAAGTAATTTTTTACCTCTGCCTCGCACATTTCTACCATCAATCTCTGCGACTAAAAAGCCATACTCGGTCAATGGGTTTGGCAAAGTAAAATTCTCTGTGAATTCGTTAGTCGCTGGTCCACCATAATTGGCTAACAACAGTGGGTATTTTTTAGAAGCGTCAAAGTTCGAAGGAAAATGAAGTAAGCCATGTAATTCGGTTACACCATCAGCAGAAATGAATGTGAAAGCCTCTACTTTCTTCAAACCTAATTCTTTGTGCTTACTGAGATCACTTGTGGCCAATTCAGCAATGAGTCTGCCTTTGGCATCCATCAGATTGGTAACTGGCGGTGTATTGTGCGTTTGGGTGATATCGATAAAGTGCTTACCGTTTGGCGCTAAGTTCACAGAATGGTTCAACTTAGGGTCAGTCATCCTTGTGTCTTTTTCACCATCTAACCTCACGCGGTGCAATTGCATTTTCATATGGTTTTCGCCACTGCGTGCCATGTAGTACATTTCACCCGCTTTTTCATCAATGCTCACCACATTAGATACTTCAAACTGATGTAGCGTGATTGGATTGATAAGCCCTTGCTGGAAATCATAGAGGTAATAGTTATTGAACCCATTGCGTTCCGAAGCCCAAACAAACCTTTTACCATCTTCTAACACTGCCATTTCAGGCGTGTTTTTAGTGAAGCTTGGTAACCACTCTTCTCTCACTACAGTCCTACTTTTCCCGGTAATAGGATCGGCAGCTCTAAGCTCCATGATGTCTTGCTTACGGTTGGTGCTATGGTATAACAATTCTTTACCATCGGGGGTCCAGCTCATTCCATACAAGTAGGTTCCTAAAGCACCATCGTCATAGGCTTTGCCATCGCGGGTATCTAACATGGTCACTTTTTTAGTTTCCAAGTCATACATCATGACGTCTACTGGTAAGTTATCGGCCCCTACTTTTGGGTAAGACATGATCTCTAGAGAATCATACAATTTTAGTTGATCTAAGAGCACATAATATTTCTGTGCTCCTTTTTCTTCGAATCTATAGAAGGCGATTTTCTTACTGTCTGGTGACCACCACATGGCTGTATTTTGGCCTAACTCTTCGCCATATACCCAAGTTGCGATTCCGTATTTTACTTCGTTTGTTAAATTACCGTCATTGGTAATCGCGATAACCCCACTTCCATCAGGCTTACTGAGGTACATATTTCTATTCTTGGTAAATGCTTTTATTGTCCCATCAGGCGAATCAGAAGAAGCGTATTGTCTTCCTCGAGCGGGTCTGTTGCCAAAACTCCTTCTTGCTTGTGGTTCAGGCATTGCTACCTCTGAAGTTGATTTCTTTTTAACGTTATAGCGATAACGTTTTCCATCCTTGCTGTAATCGAAAGAGGAACCATCTTCAGCCCATTGCACTGACAATGTTCCTCGCTCTACTGAACCGCGAATCTGTGGGGCAACAGTCGTGTATTGCTCATATCCCGGCATATTTTTCAGTTTATCTTGGGCATTGAGGAGTTGAGTAGCACTAATGCACATTACGAATGCGATGCAAAGCGTAGTTAAACTTGTTTTAGTTGAATTCATATTAAAGCGTTTTAGACTCATTATTTTTCACAATACTTTAATACTACTACATTCAAATTTAAAAAAGTAGTAGAATTTGCTGCAAGGTAAAATGGCTTGAAGAAATGCAACATTATGTACATTTAAGAAGGTCTAAAACTGATTTCGCTTATCTTCGCATCCAAATAAAATTTATGCTCAGTCACCTTAACATTCTCAGAACTCTGGCCTTATTAGAAGGCATTAGCTATTTACTTTTACTCGGTATTTGTATGCCCTTAAAATATATTTTCGACATACCTGAGCCTACCCATCCCATTGGTTTGGCCCATGGTGTGCTATTTGTCAGTTACTGCTCTTGGGTTTTGATTGTTGCGTTCCAAAAAAGATGGTCTATCTTAACTACCTTTCTTTCGTTATTGGCTTCGCTCCTTCCCTTTGGTACTTTTGTAGCAGATAAAAAGTTTTTCAAACCCGAAGTCTAAACTGACCTCATTTTACAGCGTTATTGAATCAAAAATAATATCATGGAATCACCAAAGTGGACTACCGTTAAAGAGTACGAAGATATTACCTATAGAAAATCAGGCGATGGCGTTGCACGCATCGCTTTCAACAGGCCAGAAGTGCGCAATGCCTTTAGACCGAAGACGGTAGGTGAGCTTTTCGAAGCACTCCTTGACGCTCGCGAGGATACTTCTATTGGCGTAGTCTTACTTTCTGGCGAAGGGCCATCTGCCAAAGATGGTGGCTGGGCATTTTGCAGTGGTGGTGATCAAAACGCGCGGGGCCATCAAGGCTATGTGGATGATAGCGGCATGCCACGACTCAATATATTAGAAGTACAAAGGCTCATTCGCTTTATGCCGAAAGTAGTGATTGCTGTTGTACCCGGTTGGGCTGTTGGTGGTGGACACAGTTTGCACACGGTTTGCGATTTAACCTTGGCCAGTAAAGAACATGCTATTTTCAAACAGACAGATGCCGATGTTACCAGCTTCGATGGTGGCTATGGTTCTGCTTATTTGGCAAAAATGGTAGGGCAGAAAAAAGCGAGAGAGATCTTCTTTTTAGGTAGAAATTACTCTGCGCAAGATGCGGCTGATATGGGCATGGTGAATGCCGTTATTCCTCATGCAGAGTTGGAAGATACG
>JBLIES010000212.1:0-5503 GCA_047633135.1 Roseivirga sp. | reverse complement strand
TCATTAGACATCGCGGCTTTAACACCACCACAGCCGTAATGACCGCAAACTACGATGTGCTTTACCTTTAAAACTTTAACAGCATAGTAGACTACGCTCAGTAAATTCAAATCGGTATTTACGACAACATTAGCAATGTTTCTGCCTACGAAAATGGAACCTGGAGTTGTATTCGTTATTTCTGTTGCAGGCACACGACTGTCAGAACAACCAATCCATAAAAATTGGGGCGTTTGCTGCTGCGCTAGTTTTTGAAAAAAATCAGGGTCAAATTTTGTGGTATTAGCCACAAAACGCATGTTTCCTTCCAATAAATTTTTGTAGTTGCTGGGCATATGAGATCGTTTTTATCCAAGCTAACAATATTTATCACAGCGTGAAACCATTTTGGCGATTCAACGTTCCTTGGTTATCATTTATGATAGTATTACTATTGTGTTTGAAAGTGACATAAAGTAACCTAAATTCAATTATGGCCACACTCCAATTACAGATGAATGAGAGTCTTTTTCTAAGAAATCCTCAAGACACCGAGCTAGGGAGGAGAATCATCGATCAAAGTATCAAAATGATAGATGATTTAGGGATAGAGAAATTCACTTTTAAACGCCTTGCAGAGTCTATTGACTCAACAGAAGCTTCTATTTACCGGTATTTCGAAAACAAGCATAAGCTCTTAGTCTATTTGATTGCATGGTACTGGAACTGGCTAGAATACAGTATCGACTTCCATACTCAAAACCTGCTTGATCCAGAGGAAAAGCTTAAAACAGCCATTAGAATAGTTACTGAAAAAAAACATCGCGATCCTCTTTTCCCTAATATTGATGAAGAAGTACTCCAGCGAATAGTAATCAACGAATCGGATAAGACTTACCTGACTAAACAAGTAGATGAAGAGAATGAGGTGGGATTATTTAGAGGCTTTAAATCATTATGTTCAGAAATTGCCGATATTGTTTTAGAAATCAACCCTCAATATAAATACGCAAGGGCTTTGGCAAGTACAATGTTACAGGCCAGCCAACAGCAGATATTTTTTGCAGAGCATTTGCCCGCATTAACGAATTTCGAATTTGAGGATGATAAGCATCACAAAGAGAATTCAGAGTTTTTATTTAACCTTTTGATCAAAGCTATTTCTTAAAATCTAATTAATGACTAATCGCCATATTATAAATCTAATTCGCGAGGCTTATTTCATTTTGACCAAAGATGATATTGGTTTAAGCGAAATGGACATCAGCAATCGTGAATATGCGCTTGACGAGGTAATTGAATTTCAAAGAGACCTGATAGAACTTGGAAATAGGGTGAAGGTCATTTTTTTGGATCAGCCTACAGATGTCAATGGTTTGGCAAACATGCTCAGCGATGTCAATATTCCTATTGTCGTCATCAAGCAATCTGGAAATTCCTTCGTTCCTGTCATCCTTTCAAATAATGAGAAAGGCAAGGTTGTCGCTTTAGAAATTGGAGCTGACCGTTCAGCGGAAATACCTTTTGATGATAATTTCGAAAATTCCCTCATCAAGGATGCGAGTGGACAAATCATATTGATGGGTGTTTTTAGCTACAGAAGCTTGGTAAGTGAAGAGGAGGATGAGGGCTCACCAATTCCTATCACTCCAGTGAAAAGGCTCATTAGATTGCTTTCCGAAGAGAAAAGAGATGTTTTTTACATCTTAATCTACGCGATATTTGTGGGGTTAATTAGCTTAACGCTACCCCTAGGAATTCAGGCCACAGTAGAGTTAGTTTCTGGCGGTGTTTTCTTTAGTTCTATCTACATACTCATCGCCTTGGTGTTACTGGGCGTATTGGCTGCTGGAGGTCTTCAAGTGATGCAAATTACATTAGTGGAGTATTTACAACGGAGAATCTTTACCAAAGCAGCCTTTGAGTTTACTTTTAGAATCCCAAGAATAAAGGTAGAGTCCTTGACCAACCTGCATGCGCCAGAACTAGTAAATCGCTTTTTTGATGTGTTGACACTGCAAAAAGGTCTGCCGAAAATTTTCGGAGACCTTACCGCTGGAATTGTTCAGATTTTATTTGGATTGATATTGCTGTCATTCTACCATCCCTTTTTCGTTTTCTTCGGTATTTTCTTAGTCATAGTGCTTTTTGGAATTTTTAGATTGACAGGCCCTGCGGGCTTAAAAACTTCGATTAAGGAGTCTAAATACAAGTATAAGGTGGTCTATTGGCTGGAGGAAATCGCCCGTACCATCAACTCATTCAAGATTTCTGGGAACACACAATTGCCAATCAAGAAAACTGAGGCGAACGTGAGTAATTATTTAATTAATAGAAGGGCTCACTTCAAAATATTAATTAGCCAATACATGTACATCATCCTTTTCAAGGCAGTTGTAACCGGTGGCTTATTGATTATTGGAACTCAATTGGTAATAGAAAGACAAATCACGCTGGGTCAATTCGTAGCCTCTGAGGTTATTATTATCTTGATTTTAGCCTCGGTAGAAAAACTAATCACCTATATGGATGTGATTTATGATGTGCTTACCGCAGTGGATAAAATTTCTCAAGTAACAGATTTACCATTAGAGAAGGCAGGGGGAATCGATCTGTCAAACAGAGAGTTAGAGAAAGGCTTCAGAATTCAAATCAAGGATTTGAGCTACAAATATCCAGAGAGCAAAGAGTATGCACTCAAGAATGTAAATCTCGATATTAAGTGTGGTGAGAAGATCTGTATCTCTGGCGGTAGTGACTCGGGGAAAACAACCCTTACCAATACCATTGCTGGCCTAAACCATAGTTATGAAGGCCTTGTGACTTTCAATGACTTTTCTTTGCGAGACCTAGACCTGACCAACTTAAGGGATAAGATGTCTAAAAATGTGACGGAAGAAGATCTCTTCGATGGTTCTCTATTGGATAACATATTAGTCGGTAAAGGCATGGCGACCCCAGAGTTAGCCATGAGCGTGATCAGGAAAGTGGGCTTAGCAGATAAGATCAATACACTGCCCGAGGGTCTTCATACCCATATTGTGAGTGGAGGCAAAGGCTTTTCGACTTCATTCATTCATAAATTAATATTGGCTCGTTGTTTAGCAAAGTCTCCTCAGCTTCTGATTTTGAACGATTACTTCGGTTCATTTAATTTTAAAGAAAGACAGGAGCTGATTAACCTTGTCACTATTGAAGAGAAGTTATGTACCCTTATTGCAGTGTCTAACAATCCGGCTGTTATGATGGCTTGTGATAGAATTTTAGTGCTTGAAAATGGCCGCGTAAAGGCCGAGGGAAGTTTCCAATCGCTGTTAAAGGCAGGAGAGTTGAACGACATAGTAGAAAATTGAAACAACCATGCTGAACCTATCTGATAAAAATAAAATCAAAGAAACTGAGAATGATAACTTGGTTTTTAAAACATTGACTTCACCTAAGGCAGGCATTGATTTAGCTAAAATGCTGTTGTTAGTTGGCTCATTATTCATACTCGGTTTGTTTCTACCTTGGCAGCAGAACATTCGTGGTACGGGCAGTCTAACTGCTTTTCACCCAGGGAATAGGTCGCAAACTATAGAGTCTGCAATTGCTGGTAGAATAGCCTCATGGAATATTATAGAGGGGCAATTCGTTGAAAAAGGGGATACAATACTCACATTAACCGAGGTAAAGGAAAAATTCTTTGATCCTGAGTTACTACTCAGGTTAGAAGAACAGATTGATGCTAAAGAAAGCAGTATTAATTCGAAGGAGAATAAAATCCTAGCTTTAAAAGACCAAATTCAAGCTTTGAATGAAGGATTGGTGGCAAAAGAAGCACAGGCCAGAAATAAACTAATCCAGTCACGTTATAAATTGGCCAGTGATAGTGCTGATTTTGTCGCAGAACAAGTACGTGTCGTTAACGCGGAGAGCCAGTACAATCGAAATAGGCAATTGTATGATTTTGGTAACATCGCACTGAGTAAGTTTCAGGATTTCGAAAGTAAATTCGAAGAATCTAAAGCCAAAGTGGCAAGTGCAGAAAATAAGTATTTAGAGAGTTCAACAGAGGTAATTAACGCTAGGGTAAATATTGCGGCTACACAAGCTGAATACCAAGATAAGATCAGCAAGGCCTCCTCTGATTTGAATAATACGATGGCTGAGGTTTTTGATGGGCAAGGTGAATTGGCCAAGGCCAATAACGAGTTTGTGAACATGACGATCAGAAATGAGCAATATCAGATCATTGCCCCCCAGAATGGATACCTGGTCAAAGCCTTAAGAGCGGGTATTGGCGAAACAATCAAAGAGGGAGAAGCTGTTGCGACTATTATGCCTGATATTTCTGACATGGCTGTTGAAATGACCGTAAGGGCTATGGATGTCCCTTTAATAGAAGCCGGAAGAAAAGTAAGGATTCAATTTGATGGATGGCCAGCATTGCAGTTTTCGGGCTGGCCAAATGTTTCTGTGGGTACTTTTGGAGGACTTGTACAAGTAATTGATAGGGTAGATGATACAGTTGGGAACTATAGGATTTTGGTTACCCCCGACCCAAATGATGAGCCATGGCCTGAGCAATTAAGAATGGGTTCTGGTACCAAAGGATGGGTAATGTTGGACAACGTGAAAGTTGGTTATGAAATTTGGAGACAGTTAAATGGCTTCCCTCCAAGTTTGTACGAAGCCCCAGAGTCTAACGACAAAGGCGCTAAAGCCGCTAAGAAATGATACGTTTGATGAAGTGTTATTTTGTCATTGGGTTAGCTGTAATGCTGAGTTGTTCAAATAATATTCTTAATGCTCAATCACTTGAGATCAAGTCTTTCGATGAGATAATTGTACCAGGGGAAACCATGGATGCATTCGATATTGAGGCTTTTTACAAACTTATTTTGGCGAATCACCCCATTGTAAAGCAAGCCGAGCTACTGCCGGAAAATGCAAAGCAGGAATTGAGAATGGCCAAAGGGGCATTCGACCCAAAGTTACAATCGGATTGGAATGTTAAAAACTTCAAGGATACCGAGTATTATGACATGTTTAATGCAAGTCTAAAAGTACCTACATGGTTTCCAATCGATCCAAAATTGAGTATCGACAGAAATAGAGGTGCTTTTCTTAATGCTGAAAATGCCATACCCATGGCAGATGATTTTCAACAGATCACTGCTGGGGTCAGCCTGCCGATAGGGCGTGGTTTGTTGATTGATCAGCGCAGGGCTGATGTCAAACAAGCCGTGATCTTCAATGATATTTCTGAAGCGGAGCGAATTAAATTAATCAATAAAGTACTGCTTTCGGCTGCCAAAGATTATTGGACTTGGTTTTATTCATTTTATCAATTCAAATTAGTCACAGAGAGTGTGGTCATTTCTGAAGAAATATACCGAAGAGTTAAGCTTGATTATAGTTTAGGTGTGGCAGCAGCAGTAGATACAATACAAGCGGCAATTACTTTGCAAAACAGGACCACAGATGAGAGAGCTGCACAAATAGAATTTTTGAAATCAGGTTTTTTGGTTTCCAATTACCT
>JBLIES010000211.1:0-5602 GCA_047633135.1 Roseivirga sp. | reverse complement strand
ACTACGATGTACAGAAAATCTGACAGGGTGTGTAATATTCCCAAGGGCAAAAGGGAAATGGGCTTAATGATTAAATAGTAAAGGAGCGCGGCCATAAGTGAGCAAAATCAATCGCAAATTAGCTAATTTAACTGAAGAGGCGAATCCTATTCCTTCAGAGATCCTAATTAGGGTGATTTGGGTGAGGGCTCTACAGCTAAGAATAATGTAATAAATAGTCCACGCAAAAAAAATCCTCTTAATTTAGTCAACCAATCAAATGATGCTAATAACTCTTGCATCGTTATTTTAAGGTAGGCTTCGAAGTGATTCCAGCAACCTTGCTTGTGGTCACCAATTTAACCTCTGGCGCTCATCATCCTTTTCAGTTTGATGCTCAGGTTGAGGTTTCAGCCATTAACCTCGAAGCAGTGCAATTACTTAAAATAGATGCACCTAGCGGAGGTACCTTCAGCGTAATGAGTGATAAAAACGGCTGAACCATAAGCGCTCAAGGTAAAGGCTCAATGCCTCAGGGTATGCAAATCGCCAATAATTTAGAGAAAGGAGCAATCTAAATTCAAGTATTCAGAAGAGGGGAACTTACAGGCATAAGCTCGGCTGTACCTCCTGCTCAAAATGCTTATTTTCAATATAACGCAAGAATATATTTGGGTGTAGTCTGAAATGTAAAGGAGGGGTAGTGATTAACTAATGCGATCCTGGCAGAGGAGATGGCAGAGATTAGTTTAGAGGACTTATCGTCTGCCGATATTGTAGTGTCAGGAGGAGGTTCTGGCCGAGATGCTACCCCTTGTCATTTTTTACTAATCAATGTGAAGTATTATAGGGCTCATAAATGACATAAAAAACACAGTCTAGTCAGTCGGCTAGACTTTCTTTACGCACATTTCTGTCAAACTGTCACCAAATGTCAGGCAAATTCCTTTGGCACAACCATTGATAAATGAGAATTGATTTTATAGACCACAAAGAAATTATTTATAGATCATGGGAAAAATTATTGGAATTGACTTAGGAACTACCAACTCATGCGTAGCCGTAATGGAAGGTAATGAGCCTGTAGTGATCCCTAACAGCGAAGGAAAAAGAACTACACCATCAATCGTTGCCTTTTTAGACAATGGCAATGGCGAAAGAAAAGTGGGTGACCCTGCCAAAAGACAGGCGATTACAAACCCAACCAACACAATTAGTTCTGTAAAGAGATTTATGGGAAAGAAATTCAGTGGAGTTTCTGAAGAATTGCGTGGTATTTCTTACGGAGTAGAAAAAGGTAATAATGACACCGTTAGAGTTAAAATCGGTGACAGAATGTATACGCCTCAAGAACTATCCGCAATGATACTTCAGAAAATGAAGTCTACCGCTGAGGATTACTTGGGTACTGAAGTGACAGAGGCAGTTATTACTGTTCCTGCCTACTTTAACGATGCAGAACGTCAGGCGACTAAAGAGGCTGGACAGATTGCTGGTTTAGAGGTTAAAAGAATTATTAACGAGCCTACAGCTGCAGCTTTAGCTTATGGCCTTGATAAAAAAGATAAGGAACAAAAAATAGCTGTTTACGATCTAGGTGGAGGTACTTTTGATATCTCAATCTTAGATTTAGGGGATGGCGTTTTCGAAGTAAAATCTACTAATGGTGATGTTCACCTTGGTGGTGATGACTTTGACCAAGTAATTATCGACTGGTTGGCAGGCGAATTCAAGAGTGATGAAGGTTTGGACTTAACAAAAGATCCAATGGCTTTACAGAGATTGAAAGAAGCTGCTGAAAAAGCGAAAATTGAATTGTCATCTGCTAACTCTACAGAAATCAACTTGCCTTATATTATGCCAGTTGACGGAGTGCCAAAGCACTTGGTAAGGACACTGTCAAGAGCAAAATTCGAATCTTTAGCTGATAATTTGGTGAAGAGATCAATGGCGCCAGTAAAGAAAGCAATGGAAGATGCTGGTTACAGCATTTCAGATATCGATGAAGTAATCTTAGTAGGTGGTTCAACTAGAATCCCTAAAATTCAGGAAGAAGTAGAAAAATTCTTCGGCAAGAAACCTTCAAAAGGTGTAAACCCTGATGAGGTTGTTGCGATTGGTGCAGCCATACAAGGCGGTGTGTTAACGGGTGAAGTGAAAGACGTTCTTTTATTAGATGTTACTCCACTTTCATTAGGAATTGAGACTATGGGCGGTGTTTTCACTAAACTGATAGAATCAAACACAACCATTCCATCTAAGAAATCAGAGGTATTCTCTACTGCGGCTGACAGTCAGCCTTCAGTTGAAATCCATGTGTTGCAAGGAGAAAGATCAATGGCGAAAGACAACCGTACCATCGGTCGTTTCCACCTCAGTGATATTCCACCTGCACAAAGAGGAGTGCCTCAAATTGAAGTTACTTTTGATATAGATGCAAACGGTATTATGAGCGTTTCAGCTAAGGATAAAGGAACTGGAAAAGAGCAGAAGATTAAAATTGAAGCTTCATCTGGTTTAACTGATGAGGAAATCGAGAAAATGAAGCAAGAGGCTCAGGCTAATGCTGATTCAGACAAGAAGGAAAAAGAAAAAGTAGAGAAATTAAATGCTGCTGATTCTTTAGTCTTCCAAACGGAGAAGCAATTGAAAGAGTATGGTGATAAGCTTTCAGAAGATAACAAAAAGCCAATTGAAGAGGCTGTTGTTAACTTGAAAGCAGCTCATGCTAGCCAAGACCTTGATGCGATTGATAAAGCGATGGAAACATTGAATAAAGCATGGGAAGCAGCTTCGCAAGAAATGTACGCTGCTAGCCAAGGAGCTGAAGCAGGTGCTAAAGCTAATTCTAATGGAGCGGCAGGTGATGAGCCTACGGCATCTGAAGGTGGCGATGTATCTGATGTAGAGTACGAAGAAGTTAAGTAGTACTCGATTTAATATAAATGAAAAGCCAACTGTCGTAAGACGGTTGGCTTTTCTGTTTTTAATCACTTTGCCAGACAAATTATAGATGGCCTTATCTCTGAGAGCGCATTGACTTTTATTTTGACTTGGTAGACGCTTCACTCAATACTTTTACTGGAACAATTGCCTTCCAAGTATTCGGACTCTTTGGGTCGAAATCAACCAAGTACCATTCTTCACCAAGGGCTTTTTCTTTTACCCATATCACATATTTTTTTCCTTTGGCTGTGATTAAGTATTTCTCAGCGTCATACTTAATATTACCAGCACCAAACTGACCTTTTAACCCCGCCAAAATTTGATCTGCAAAAGCTTTGTTTTGTTCGTTCAGCGTCAACTTCATGTCTAGCATATAATCTGCTAGGGCATATTTAGCGTCATTCTGCTTTGTAAGTCCGCTGAGGTCACCGACAATGGCATTTATTTCTAATTTAATATTTAACATTTTAAGCAATTGGGTCATCTGCTTCATGTCGATGTTAGAGGAAGCCTCGAATTGCTTAGGGTGCAAATAGCCCAATACTTTATCGAAATCTTGTTTCGCTGTATGGGATAAGAATTCCTTAAATCGATTATTGATTGCTTCAGTGTCTGCTTTCGATAGAGATTGAGCTTGCACAGCTAAACATGCAATGGTCAAAAGCGCAATTGATATGTATTTTCTCATTTTTGTTTTTTTCCTTGTATTACAATTTTTAGGCCTTTTTTCGACTCTAATTTAAAACTAAAAGACTTCTTTGCGCTAAATAATGTTGCAGTTCCTTATTTAATTTTGGCCATTATCTTTTCCACAACATTCACTGGTAAAAGTAAATCTAAAAGCTGGGGGTTTGAGGTATCGAATTCCATAAAGAACCATTCGCTACCATATTTATTGTCTTGAATCGCCAAGATCTGCTTAAGGCCTTGAGCAGAAATTTTGTGTAGTGATGCATCATAAGATGTGTTTTTCTTTCCAAACTGTTGCTCAAAGGCTTGAACCATTGCTTTTGAATTTTTATTCTTCCTCATTTCTGCGGAAATGAGTACGATAGATATTTTGGCATTGTACGGGCATAGTACGTATTTAATTTCTCCAGTATCTTCAATTAAAGAAGGCTCTTTTAAGTTCATCTCTTCAAAAATCATGTCTATCCCCATACTTTCTATACTGTTAAATGCATCAAGCATGTCCTTTTTCAATACGAAATCGAATAGCTTTGGGTAACTGTAGTCTAAGATTCGAGAGTAATCCTCAATTTTAGAAAGATCAACGAATTCGGCTAGGCGAGAAGCCATCGCACTTTTGTCAGTAACAGAAAGGGATTGTCCCTTTAGGCTAAAGCTGAAAAGGCCTAGCGCCAAGAATAGAATCAGTGTTTTTTTCATGAAGTTATTTGCCAGGTCCTTTTTCCCTTGTCTTTGTACTCACAATTAACGAGTAGGACTGAAAGTTTTGTGTTGAAATCCAAAAACCATTGCCTTGTTTGTTGATTTTTTTATTGCCTTGCCATACGCCCTGATAGTAGTATACTCCACAGCCTAACTCTAGCGCATTGTTACTAAACAAAGTGCGTGCATGCGAAGGCGAGTCAATCCAACCTTGGACGATATGCTCCGCTAAACTGAGGTAAGAATCGAATTCAAGACCACCGATAGCGGAGATGTTTTCTGAAACCGAAGGATTTGTGATTCCCGCTAACACTGCTCTTGATTGTGCGGTTTCTCTGCTTTTTCCTTTTGGGTTTACATGATCAAAAAAATCTCTTTCAGCCATTTGAATAGAATGATTGTAAGCCATAACTTCTAAGTTAGCTTGATAGGCCACGGGCTTTTTACCTTTTTTGATTCTAGCTTCATTGGAAACAAAGAAGAGGGCTGCATTCAGCGTTTTATAGCTGATTTTGTCCTTATCGATTGATTTTTTGAAAAGTTTGAAAGAGCGGAATTTTTTATCGGTCAATTGGTCATAGTACTTGTCATCCCAACGTTTTTGGCTGAATAGGCAAATCGGTAGCAGAAAAAATAAGAGTATTGAAGTGATGCGCATAGTCTATGGCGTTTAATCAAGAGGGCTAAATTTAGGGTTGAATTGGATTCTAACTGTAGTTTTGGCCTGTGTTTTAAATGAATTTTTTAAATTTACTCAAACCTAACTACTCTACGCGTGTATCAATTACAAAAATCAACCCCATTTTGGCTACTTTTTTTGCTTACTATTATTTTATCTTCTTGTGCTGGTGGTGGCAAGTCGAAGGTTAGTAAATCTGATATTGTCATTCAATCAGCCCGGTCTTATATCGGTACTCCTTATAAATATGGGGGAACGACTCGGGTAGGCATGGATTGTTCTGCACTACTGTATAATTCATTCCAAAGTGTTAGAATTCAACTGCCACGAACCTCCGCAGACCAGTCGAGATTAGGTGCGAAAATTAAGATTAAAGACCTTAGGCCTGGGGATATGGTATTTTTCGCCACTGGAAAAAGGAAAAATGAGATTACTCACGCTGGGATCGTCAGTGCAGTACGTGGCAAGGCAGATATTCGTTTTATACACGCCTCTTCTTCCTTGGGCGTGATTGAAAGTAACCTTTTTTCCACTTATTATATTCAAAGATTCAAACGTGGACGAAGAGTGCTTTGATTAATTGAGTTGGAGTTATATATTTGCGCA
>JBLIES010000210.1:0-5609 GCA_047633135.1 Roseivirga sp. | reverse complement strand
GCTAATTCTGCCGCAGTTTTAGGGTCGATATTTCCAGCAGTGTTGTCACCGTCACTGAGGAGGATCATTACTTTAGAGTCAGTTTCTGACTCTCTCATTCGATTGGTAGCTACAGCGATAGCGCTACCGATGGCGGTACCACGGTTCTCGATTTTATCAAAATCAATTTCGGTATCAATGAAATTGAAAAGCAATTCATAATCAGTGGTAAGGGGAGAGAGTGAATAGGCATCTCCAGAGAAGATCACTAAACCGATCCTGTCTTGAAACCTACCAGCAATAAAGCTTCTGGCCGTTTCTTTAGCGGCTTCAAGTCTATTCGGCTTAAAGTCTTCGATTTGCATTGACTCTGAAATATCGATCACCAGCATAATGTCTATCCCTTCTGTCCATTGCTCTACTTCTTCGTTCGTGCGTTGAGGGCGTGCCACGGCTAATATCAATAACGCTAGCGCTAAGGCTTTGAATAAGTTGGGAATTACCCTCAAAACACTCGTCCAACTGCGCTCAATGTCTTGTTTAGGTAAGGCCACAGCTAGCCTTTGTTTTATTTTTGTACCAATAAGCCATTTCAATAGAAAAATGAGCAACAGCAAAGGCAATGCATAAAGAAAAATACTAAATGCCCAATCAAATGATTTGAAAGCATTTGGAGTAAACCACTCCAAAGAAAGCCAGCTGTATTTCGATTCGTCAAGCATTTTTAATTACTTCAGTGATATGGTTGTACCTGTCTTGAGAGTAGTCTTTTAGGAATTCGAAGTCGTTTTGCAAGGTTGAAACGGTTGCCTTGCTGTAGATGTTTTTGTCAATAGACTTTAACGTTTCATCTAGGCTAGAACTCTGCATCAGTAGCATAATTTCTTTGGTGGTGAGCTTCGTGAATGGCAAATCTTCTATTCCCTCCATGTACTTTTTCCAATAGACTAAGGTTTTTTCAATGTTGCTCTTCGTGGTATCTTTTGCCAGCGCCTCAATTTGCGTATCAAAACCCATTCTGAATTTCTCTAAACTTTTTTTCAATCGATAAAGCTTAATCCGTTTTCTGATTTGATTACCCCAAACTAGGAGCACAACGACTGAAACAACCCCAAGTATGATTAACCCAATGATGGCATAAGGATAATTAAACTCCAAAGACACAGGCCTGTAGAAAGAGTTTTCTTCCATGGCTACGCTATCAGGCATTTGAGTAACCACCTGATCGAGTGTAATAGAATCTATCAAACTGTAATTGGGAATGCTATCGCTACCCACAATCAAGAATACAGGCAAGGCAAGCCGTTGAACGGTGTCTATCTCGAATGTGAAAAGGTAATATACCGCACTATCAATACTATTAGTTGTGTCTGAACGAGTGTTGAAATATTCTTTACTGATTAACTCGAAAGGGCTGAAGTCGAAAAGAGAATCAGGGAAAATAACCGTTCTGTTCTTTTTATCTTTATAGCTAAAAACATAAGGGACAGGTTCGCCAATTTTGACGCTATCTTTCAAGAAAAAACCTATCGGTTTAGTCTCTTGAGCTTGGCCTGCTTGAATTCCAGTAAGAAGTAATGCCGCTAAAAATGCTAGTTTGACTATCTTAATCACGTTTCATTGATTTATTTCTCACCTTGAAAAGTTTGATTAACTGTGGAATGTAATAGTCTTTCGTGTTGATTTCCACATAGTTGATTTGGCTTTTGACACAGAGCTGTCTTAATTCATCTTTATTAGTAGAGTATCTTTTTTCTAATTTATTCCTGAAATCTCTTGACGAGGTGTTGACCCAAACGGTTTTTCTACTCTCTTTGTCGTAAACAGGAATGATACCCAAATTAGGTAAATTAGTTTCACGATCGTCTTTCAGGTGAATTACCACTAAATCATGACGCTTTGCCAGCGTACGAAGGTTTTTTTCATAACCTTCATCAATAAAATCTGAAATAAGCACCACGACACTTTTCTTGTTTATCGCGTCTAGCGCCATTCCTATGGCCTTGCTAATGTCGGTTTTTCCTGATTTAGGCTTGAGTGCATATAGCTCGTGAATGATCGCATAGCCATGTTTATTCCCTTTGCCAGACTTTACGAATTTCTCCTTGCCATCTGAAAAACAAAGTAAGCCTACTCTGTTTTGTTCTTTAACAGCAGAAAGAGTCAGTACCGAAGCTATTTCTTTACCAACATCTACTTTCTGAGCGCCTTCATTTCCAATTTCTTGAGAACCGCTGACATCTAGCAAGAAGAAAACAGTCTGTTCTTTTTCTTCTTTGAAGGTCTTCACGAAAGTACCATGTCCCTTTGCCGAAACATTCCAGTCAATACTTCGAGTATCATCTCCGTATTGGTATTCGCGCACGCCATCGAACTCTAAGCCAGAACCTTTGAAAATGGAATGGAAATCCCCTTGCATTCTCGAATTGATAGCTTTTCGTATCTGTATCTCGTACTTCCTAAGTTTGGAAATAATGTGTTCCATATCTAAAAGTCCAAAAGTAGAATTAAATCGGGTTTATTAAGTACTAACGTTCTTAAAATTGGTTAATAGAATTCAGAGACTTATCAGAATACCTTACCTTTGGAACGGTTATTAAAACGATAGCCTAAATTACTATAGTAGATCGATTGTGAAAAAGGTTTTTTTGTTGGCGGTTACTTTAATCGTATTTAGTTGTGGCGAAAATGAAAAAGATCCTGAATGGCTTTTGTCTGAGTCAGAAATGGTAGAATTACTGCTAGATTTTAGACTAGCAGAAGGGAGAGCGACTAACCTCGGTATAAATGAAGATTCAGCAGTAGTGGTTTTTAAGGCCCTCGAGCGGAATGTTTTTAAAGTCCATCAAGTGGACTCAAGTGTTTACAAAGAAAGTTATCAATATTATATTTTGCGGCCTGAAAGGGCGATGGTCATTTTTGATGCTGTGCTAGACTCATTAAATGTTATCCAGAAAAGAGCTTTGGCTGCAACAAAGAAAACCCCCTAAATCGTTTAATGCTTTATCCCCAGAATTTAGAAGAAAAATTAGGCTTTGATAAAATCAGAGCCATGTTGTTAGAAAATTGCGAGAGCAACCTTGGCGCTCAATTCGTAGCTAAAATTAAGTTTTCGAACGAACGCAACTCAATAGATAAGTGGTTGGAGCAAACAAGAGAGTTTGCAAAAATCTTGAATAGTGGAGAGTTGTTTCCCCACTCGAACTATATTGACGTCACCAGTCATCTTAAAAAGTCTCAAGTGGGTAATTCCTTCCTTTCAGAAGAGGAATTCTACGACTTGCTATTGGTTTTTAAAACCATTGATAAGTGTCTTGATTTTTTTAGAGAAAAACGAGAATCTTACCCAGAGTTAACACAGCTTACCCATCCTATTCTTTGGAACGACCAATTACTGTTGTCTATTGATCGAAAGTTTGATGAGAGAGGTAAATTAAAAGACAATGCCAGTGACCACCTTTATGAAATCCGAAAGGGTATTTTAGCAGAGCAACAGAAGCTTAGAAAGACTTTAGATGTTATTCTAAGAAGGGCTCAAAAGGACGGTTTTACTCCAGAAGAAATGTCGATCACCATTAGAGAAGGAAGAATGGTGATTCCAATTTTAGCTGAGTACAAGCGTAAGATTAGAGGCTTTGTACATGGCGAATCTGCCACGGGTCAAACGGTTTATCTAGAGCCTGGCGAAGTACTCGAAATCAATAATGAAGTAAGAGAGCTGCAGTATGCTGAAAAGCGTGAAATGACTCGGATCTTGGTTCAGTTGACCGATGAATTAAGGCCAGAGCTTGAGAATTTATCTGGAGTGATGAAGTTTCTAGGCATCATTGACTTCATTCGGGCGAAAGCACGTTTTGCGAATCTTATCGAAGGTGTAAAGCCGCTTTGGAGCGAAGAAAAAGGATTTGATTGGGTAGAGGCGAAACACCCTTCTCTTTATATTTCGTATAAAAAATTAGGCAAGACAGTAGTGCCTCTCGATATTAATTTGGGTACAGATCAAAGAATCTTGCTGATTTCTGGTCCCAATGCTGGGGGTAAAAGTGTGTGCCTAAAAACGGTAGGTTTACTGCAATACATGTTCCAATGTGGACTTTTGGTGTCCGTTGGTGAGGCTTCTGAATTCAATATCTATAATGACTTGTTCATCGACATTGGCGATCAACAATCTATCGAAAATGACTTGAGTACTTACAGTTCACATTTGTACAACATGAAAAACTTGTTGGGTCATGTGAATAAGTCTAGCTTATTTTTAATTGATGAATTTGGTACGGGTACAGAACCGCAGTTTGGTGGTGCAATTGCAGAGGCCATACTAGACGAATTACGAACATCGAAAGGGATGGGCGTGATCACTACACATTACGGTAATTTGAAAGAATATGCCGACAAGCAACAGGGCATGGTGAATGGTGCCATGAAATATGATTTAAAAAACCTGCAGCCCATCTACCAACTTGAGATAGGCAAACCAGGAAGTTCATTTGCTTTAGAAATTGCTAAGAAGATAGGCCTCTCGAATCGTACAATTGAATATGCTAAATCAAAAGTAGGCATTAAGCAGGTTTCCGTAGATCAGCTATTAGGGCAATTAGAAAGTCAGCAATATGAATTAGATAAGGCTGAAAAAAGAATTAAAACTAAAGAGCAGGAGCTCGATGAACTGACCTCTCAGTATGGAGAACTGAAATCCCATTTAGAAAATCAGGAGAAGAAAATTATAAACAATGCGAAGCGGGAAGCTAAGGTGCTGTTAGAAGAGGCTAATAAAGAAATAGAGAAAGTTATTCGAGAAATTAAAGAAGCTCAAGCAGACAAGGAGAAGGTGAAGCAGGCCAGAGAAAGGCTGGAGGTTGCCAAAAAGAAAAATAAAATCACTTCTGAAGAAAAGAACCCAGAGAAGACTTCGGGTAACATCGAAGTAGGGAGCTATGTGCGAATTCAAGGCCAAGAAACCGTAGGGAAAGTCACGGCCATCAGAGGGAAAGATGTTGAGCTTTCTATCGGAGAACTGATCTCTTTTGTTAAAATGAATCGCTTGGAAAAAGTGGCTCGTAAAGAGCAAAAGAAAATGGGCAGTAGTATTCCTTCCAGAGGCCTTTCTTACAATGAAAAAATGGCCAATTTCACTCAGAAGCTAGATATCCGTGGTTACAGAGCTGAGGAAGTAATTCCAAAAATAGAACAATGGTTTGACGAGGCGTTATTACTAGGTCAGAGAGAGGTTTTTGTGTTGCACGGTAAAGGCAATGGCATTTTGAGGCAGATTGTTCGCAACCATCTCGGTTCTTATTCACAAGTCGCCCAAATGAAAGATGAGCATGTGGACCGTGGAGGGGCAGGGATTACTGTGGTGACGCTGAGGTAAATGGGTTGATTAGTCATTGGACTAGCTGTTATTTGAATTAATTAGGTTGAAATTCAAAGTATTACCTCCCAATACCGTCACTGCGAGGCACGAAGCAGTCTTTCATGCCATCGTTAGGATGAGTATGTCTTTGGTTTCAATTCAACTATTTTGGCTAAAGCCCTTATCCTGAGGTAGATTTATTTGAGACGGGCTAAAGCCACGTCCCTGTTGATAGATTGTTTTGTTGGTAGGGCATAAAAGGCAAAGTGCCTACTTA
>JBLIES010000209.1:0-5688 GCA_047633135.1 Roseivirga sp. | reverse complement strand
TACTGATTTCAATAAAGCGATCCTTGATTTTCTGAATAAGAAGTAGACACCCAAAAAAAAACCGTCATTCCCGCGCAGGCGGGAACCCCCCATTTGAACTATAATTGACCCCCCATTTGAACTATAATTGACCCCCCATTTCAACTATACTTAACCCCCCATTTCAACTATACTTAGCCCCCCATTTGAACTATAATTCCCCCATTTGAACTATAATCCACCCTTCATTTCAACTATAATTGCCCCCCCCCATTTCAACTAGAACTAACCTCATTTCAACTACAATTAAGTCTCTAAGTAGGCTTAAAACCAAAGCGATATTCAACGCTCGGCACAACCGAGCGATTGTTGCGCTTTTAAGGTTAACCACCTTCTAATAATTGAATTAGTGATAAGCTAAATAGTTGATCACCTAAGAATACTATCCATCTCAGCAATCACTTGATCTACGTTTGCCTTGCTGAAACAAAGAGGAGGCTTAGATTTGATCACGCTTTCATAAGGACCATCCGTACTTACCAATATGTTTCGATTGCGCAATTCATTCTTAATCAACCCCGCTAACGCTGTGTTGGGTGTTAATTCGTCATCTTGAATGAATTCTATGCCGAGAAAAAGGCCGGAGCCTCTGATGTCTCCAATAGTGGCATATTGCTTTTGAAGACTTTTGAGTTCTCGCATAAAATAGTCGCCCACCTCAAGTGAGTTTTTCTGAAGTTCTTCTTCTTCGATTACTTCCAAAACAGCTGAAGCAATAGCACAAGAGACTGGGTTGCCTCCAAACGAACTAAAAAACTCCATTCCATTATTGAAGGCCTCAGCAATCGGGGTGGAGGTTACCACTGCCCCCATCGGATGACCATTAGCGATTGGCTTACCAAGCACAACGATGTCTGGTATTACCTCTTGCATTTCGAAGCCCCAAAAATGACTTCCCATTCTTCCAAACCCAGTTTGTACTTCATCACTGATGCAAAGTCCCCTTTGATCTCTAACTGCGGGATATATGTGTTTGAGGTAGTCTTTTGCTAATGGCACTTGACCACCACAACCTATAATTGGTTCGGCAATAAACCCCGCAACTCCACCTTCGGCTTGAGCAATTTGCCCAATTACTCCTTTGGCATAGAGTAATCCAGCTTCACCGTTATCATTTTTATAAATACCTCTGTAAGTATCAGGAATTGGGGCTTCAATAATGTAATCAGCTTTTCCTTTGCCTCCTTTGCTCTTGTATTTATAAGCTGAAACATCGATACCCATGCGAGTATTGCCATGGTAGCCGTGCTCCATCACCACCATTTTGTGCTTTTGGGTGTAATTTTGAGCTAATCTTACGGCTAAATCACTGGCAGCACTTCCTGAATTTACAAAATAGACCTTGTTCAGGGGGGAAGGGAATTTAGCCAATAACTTTTCAGCATACTCTTGCAGTTGATCGTAGAGATACCGGGTATTGGTATTCAGCTTCGTCATTTGACTTCTGCCTCGCTCAACAACTTTCGGATGCTGATGACCAACATGTGGGATATTGTTGTAAGCGTCTAAGTAGGTGTTCCCATACTTATCGAACATGTACTGAAAAGCTGCCGATTCCATAAAAATCGGCTTTTTATAAGAAACCGAGAGTATAGGGCTAAGTGATTTTAGTCTACGGTCTAGTACCTGTTCTATCGCTTGCTGGGGTGCTATGTTAAAGCCAGCAGCCAAGTAGAATTGATTTTTTGCATCAATCGGATTAATCTTTATCCACTTTCTTAATAGTTCCCATGCTGGCTTTTCACTGATCGTAATGTATTCATTATCTGGTTTTAGTCTTTTTTCGTTAGCTGATTTACAAACACTGGTTACTAATCTCCCTGCAATCAGGTAATAGAGAACATCAAGTTCTTCTTTCAAAAGCGGTAATAGCTCTACATATCCTTTGATGACTGGTTGAGCCCATAATAAGGGGTCCTCTTTTCCGAAGGCACAATAGGTGATGGCGATTGCCAATTCATTGATCAGTGGAGTGTGCACAGCATCACCAAAATCTATGATCCCACTGACACGATCCTCTTTAACCAATACATTCCAGTCGTTCGCGTCATTGTGGATGATAGACTGCCGAAGTCCGGCAAGTTTGGGATAAACATGCTCGTCCCATTGAATAAAGTAGTGGTCAACAATTTTTCTGTCTGATGGATTAGTAATGTGCTCTTTTAATGGTCTGCAATGATTGATGTGCTGTAGGTCCCAATCTAGTTTTCTTGCTGCTATGCCAGCGCTCCTAAACCCTAAAAGTGATTGGTCTATTTTAGCCATAAACTGGCCAAGGCTGTGGAAAAGTGCCATCGTATGAGGGGCCTCAGCTAAAAATACGCCATCCACGAAACTCAGCAGCCTCAAGTATTTAGGCTCATTGTCGATTTCGACTAGAGTGATAGTTTCTCCCCGATTATTTTTAATTGGAATGGAAACCGACTTTCCGTCTAGGTGCTCAAGTCTTTCTATCAAATCGGTTTCTGCTAGAATCTCTTCCCTGACCTCAACGGGGTAAACTTTAAGCACAAAGATCCCCTGTTTCGATTCCACCTTATAATTAGTGCTGATATAGCCTTCCATCTTCAGCAGTGTGGCCTGATCAATATTGTAATGAGCACTGAGTAGAGATTCCATCGGTAGTAATTTCGGATTAATTTAGTAAATGAAAATCTCTTATCGGGTGTAAAAGAATTGGCTATTTAACCTTCGAATTTAAAAATTCTCTGACATCTTGGGCTGTTTCATTTGGTATTTCTTCCATCGGCACATGTCCCGAATTCTCATAAATAATGAGTTGACTGTCTTTGATTTCCGACTTGAAAACTTGTGCATCTTCAACCGAAATCCATTCATCGTGTTGTCCCCAAAGTATCAAAGTGGGGCATTCAATGGACTTTAAATTGTTAATCTCCATCGTGTAAACTTGCCTAGATCGGTCGATAAACGCTTGCCGATTACCAGTTCTCAATGCAAAATTGTAATAGCGATCTACTAAGTCAGTAGTGACTTTACTGTCATCGAAATATACTTGTTCTATGTTCTTTTGGATGAACGATTTCGGAGTAATCCTTTTGAGGATGGGAGCGAGTATTTTATTCTTCGCTAATCGGAAAACAATGGGAGACGAGCCATTTTTAGGTACACCACTGGCGTCTACTAAAATGAGCTGCTTTACCTTTTCCGGATGGCTGATTGCATAGTTCCAGGCAATTCCACCACCTAAGGAATTTCCAGCCAGGGCGAATTCATCTATAGATAGTGCTTCGAGAAAACGATCTACAAAGTCTACATAATCTGTAATGTTGTACTTGGCCTCGGGATGGGGCCCCGTCAATCCATAAGCGGGTAAATCCATTCTTACCACTCTGAAAGAATCTTGAAGTACTTCTGCCCATCCATTCCAGGTGTGAAGCGATGAAGCGGTTCCATGCAAAAGTACGAGGGTTGGACCTGAACCTTCGATTCTATAATGGACTTGCATGCCGTCTATTTCAATGAATTCAGAAGGGCTTTGGCCATAGGAAGCTTTTAGCTCATCTACAGTAAGGTCTGACGCATAGCCAAAAACAAAAATCAGAGTAAAAACTATGAGGAGCAAGCTAAGGATGCCAATCAAGATCTTTTTTATCATCGCTAAATCAATATTAGGGTTGCTGTTCTTCTTTTTCTGATGCTGTTTTCCAATGGGTGTTTCTCCATTCTTTTTGTTGTTCAGGAGTCAAAAAAGTCCAAGCTACAATGCGGCTGCTCTTGTTGCCTTGGCCCATAGGAATTGTCTCTACTTTAATTGCTTCTGCCTTTTCTAAAGATTCGTAAATGACTTTTAGATTCGTTTGCTTACTGACCAAGCTAGAAAACCAAAAGCAGGATTCTGCGAACTTTTTACTTTCGCGGATCATACCCATGATGAATTTTCTTTCGCCTCCCTCACACCAGAGTTCAGCGTTTTTTCCTCCAAAATTGAGCGTAACTTCCTTTACTTTTTTTCCTTTGAGATTACTGAGTTTACGCAAAGAACTGTCTTTAGCATCTTCTGGAGAACTATGAAATGGAGGGTTGCAAATAATGAGGTCTACTCTCTCTTCTTTCCTTAGCGCTCCGTAGATAGTGTCTTTTGGTTCGGTTTGAAGTCTTAATTCTACTTTGTTGTGAAGAGAAGGATTTTGGTCGATGATACTTTGAGCTGAATCTAAGGCAATGGAGTCAATTTCGGAACCAATAAACGTCCAGCCATATTCTTTAACGCCAATGATTGGGTAAACGCAATTGGCGCCAACACCAATATCAAGGCATTTTACTTTTTCGCCATCCAGTACATTACCATAATTACTACTGCGCAATAAGTCTGCTATGTAGTGAATGTAGTCTGCCCTACCCGGAATCGGTGGGCAAAGGTAACCTTCGGGGATATCCCATTCACTAATGTCATAATGGGATTTGAGCAAAGCTTTATTGAGCATCTTAACCGCTTCGGGATTCGCGAAATCGACAGAATCGTCCCCATATTTATTCGGTAGTACAAATTCAGAAAGTTCGGGTAAAGCTTCGATTAACTTCTTGAAATCATATCGTTCTCGGTGCTGATTTCTTGGATGTAATCTCGGCTTCTCGTTGGTAATTACTTTTTTGTTTTTCGACATAAATAGGGGCTCTCGTACAAACTTAATAAAAAGATGCTTCGGTAACGGTCTAGATGCTAGTTGAAGCTATAAAAAGGCTTGTTAAATACACTTTGAAAAAAGATCGAATAAATAATATAGAGATTAAAAAAAATTATATATTTTTAGTATATAATTGCTTTAAATCAAAACTTAAAGTTTAGTTAATATTTTTTAATATAATACTGTCCTAAAGCACCTCGGACAATTTTTTTTAAGACGAATCAATTTTCAATCTAAATAAATACCTTATGAAAAAGTTAATTCAATGCAGCACTATACTGTTGTTCCTTTTTGGGATGACAGCCTGCAATTCCTCGCCAAAGGAAAAAACAGAGAATTTGGCGCTCTCTGTTGCTAATTCGTCAACCATAAGCGGTTTGGATGGGGATTGCGTTGCACCGACCGATTGGTTTTCAGGAATGGTACCTACTCCTGAGCCTAAAAATTTTCCACAAGGCACCGATGTAACCAATTGCGATTTTCATTTAATCTCTTGGCAATATTTTTTATGGCTTACCGAAGAAGTGAATGGTAAGTTACGCTTCGAAACTTTCTTTACCGATAAGTCTATTCACCCAGAAACGAAGGATGACACTTATCAAGTACTTGATATCGTAGAACAAGCACTCTCAAAAGGAATGTTGATTGATCAAAACAATAGGGCTGTTTACAGCAATATAATGATCAATGATGTTTACCGCGATTGGGTCCTGGCGAATAAACTTTATGATCCAGAAGTATTCGCGGCTTTCGATGCTACTGCGGAATTTCCAGTGGGATCAATGTCTTTAAAAGCAAATTGGAAAATCGTTCAAACAAACGAAGATGTGAGTAATCTGTACACCACTCAAGCCGATATCAAGTTATTGACCATGGTGAACGGTGAACCTAGAATCCCTGAAGAGAATGCCAAGGTCCAAAAAGGAGTAGAGGTAGCATTGGTCGGATTTCATATTGCTATTGTTGTTGAAGGGCATCCGGAGTTCATTTGGGCGACTTTCGA
>JBLIES010000208.1:0-5705 GCA_047633135.1 Roseivirga sp. | reverse complement strand
CTAGACATTTTCTTAACGCTCTGTCCTCTCGGTAAGGACATATTCCCTCCTCCGATGCCTACGACATCTACCAAATAGGGATTGTTGGTCAAGGGCTTCACAATTGAGTCAGTACATAGGTAAAAACAAGGGGATTTGAGCTTAAAATGAAGTTTTTAAACTAATTGAGTCGGAATACTATCACATGATTAAATCATATTCACTCTGGCCCTTACATTAACCCTATCGTCAGAAGGAAAAGAAATTAGTCTTCCATTTATCCCAATAGGCATCCCTTCGGAGTTAGCAACGTAATCTTCGGGAAGCAGTAACTCGACACCACTTTTCTCGGAGCAAAGGTATTGAGTGAGCGCTACTAGCAACTTCAATGAATATGAACGCCCAGTGCATGATCGAGGGCCAATTCCGAAGGGTATGAAATCGCAACCATTTCTTGCTTTCCTATCTACAAAACGCTCTGGATAAAATTTATGTGGATTATTCCAGCTTTTCGAATTTCTCTGTAAGCCAAAAGTGAATACCATAAAATCAGTTGTCTCCCCTTTCTTAGTTTGTGATATATCCTTGGTGTTTTTTCGCTCGTAGCCAAATTGACGAAACGGAGGATAAAGACGGAGCACTTCGTTGACAAAGGAATTTGCAAAATCTTTATCCCTATTTATCTTCACTTTATACTGTGGACGCGCAGCAATACAAAGCACCAATGAACTGATGATTGAGGAAAGAGTAAATGCCGATACCAACATGCTGCTTATCTCACCTCTGAATTGAGCATTAGAAAGTTTACCATTTTCCTTTAGCGCCTGCAGTGCCGAAAACCAGCTACCTTCCAATGGAGTGGAATGATTGATCACTAATTTCTCAAGATTAATAGCCACCTTTCGCATGTAATGGTCTCCCCTAAAAAAAGTCAACTCAATAAGCTTACGAACAGGAGAAAACGCGGAACCACGCACACCCAGTGAAACCAAAAGACCACTGATTTTCAAGGGCTTAGTACTCGGCTTAAATACTACAGATTGAAGATAGTCCTCAATAGGATGATGCAGTTTTACTCCCAACATATTGATCAGTAAGCTCTTGTATACTTCTCTTATCAGATCATCCGTCAGGTTCATTTTCTTAAAAGACCCTTTCTCCAAATTTGGCCGAAAGAGGTTATCTGACAGTTCTTTTGCGATTCTTGGAAACTCACGCTGCCCCGGCATATGTTGATAAAAACGTTTCCGAAGCAAATGTGCATGATCATCGTTGCTTACAACAAGAGAATGAGTACTTAAATGAAATGCCTTTAAAATATTTATGTTAAGACGTGAGCGTGTAAATGGGCAACTACTTACGTATTCTTTAACTCGGTCTGGATCCGCACTGTACTCTATGCGATTTTTAAGCCAGGGTAGTTTGTATGTATGTTCAGTTCCCTGCCATTTAAACCATGAAATAGATTTAAACATTGATGTATGAAAATATTATAGGTTTACGAAAAAAAAGATGTGCTTGATTAGGTTCAGCACATCTCAAAAGTTTGATTCATTAAGAAGCCAATTCCTTCTTAAACGCTCTTTTCTTTAAGCCAAGACGAATAGTTTGATAGGCCAAACCGAATGGAAATACAAGTTTAAGTAATCCATAACGAACCGAATATGGCAACCATGATTTACCCACCCCTTTCAAACCAAAATCATAAACAGAATTAATGTACTCTTTATCGCTATATCGAGATACTTTCTTACTCACCAATTGGGCAGTCGCCAAATAATAAAGCTCTTTGGCAAGGCCGTATTCACCCATTTTAATAAGCGTTGTTATTTTTTGCATATGATTTCTCCAGAATTTAATCCAATCGTCTTTGGTCGACCGGCTAACAATTACAGGAGCTACCTTATAATACAAAGACACCATTGCCTGATCCTTTGTGCTCTGCATTTTATTATCTCTAAGAAAGCGTGCCATCGTAAGCGGTTCACAATCATCGGTAAGCCCTAAGGTGCCCACCATAGCTGTAGTTAAGAAACAGCCTGCTTCCCCTGCCCCAGCTGCTGGGTCAGTTGCTCCATATCCTCCAGTTGGAGCGGGTACATCAACGTCAGGGTCTGCTTCTGCGCTAGCATCCTCTGCTGCTGCAAACTGGCCGGGATGCTCCACTGCATCTAAGGTAGATTCTGCACCATCTATTTCACTGGTTATTTTGTTAGTGACTTTACCCGCTTCAGGATTTTTTTGGTCTATGAGGCCTTGAATTTTCCCAATGCCTTTTTCAAAATTCTTAGCATTTTCATTCCCAGCCATTTCTTCTGCTTTTTTGACGCCATCGTTTGTACTCATAATTTTATTTATTTGTGTGAAAAATTATTAATTAAAATTCATTTTTATAATGATTATGATTAATCTACTCAATAGATACATAATTACAATACATAATCTTTTACTAGTTTGTAAGATAACAAATAAAGTCTAACACCAAAGGTTTTGTTAAAGGGCTAAATTTTGGTTGGATTGAATGGGTGTTTTTCTCTTGTCCTATTTTTTGGTTAAAAAATGCGGCTATCTCTCGGTACTTGGCTTTATTGTTAATCTTCTAAATTGAATAGGGCAAAATTATCCTAGAGACCTATATAAGTTATTGTACATTGCTTTAGTGAGGTGCTGGGCATGTCACTATTTTATATTCTATCCGCCTGTATCTTGTCATGACTCGGCTGAACTACCTTCTCATCCCCTAAAAGGATTATAGTAGACTTTCACTCCATTCACTATATCTACCATTCAAGGCACACACAGCGTCTACCCAAAAGGTAATGTTTCGTGTACAAAAAAACATTTGTACAAACTGGAAGTTCAACTTTCCCAATTGAGTTCAGTATTAAAAGTCCCGGCCTTCGGCTAGCGGCAAAGCGTTGTGATCTATCAAAAAAATAAAAATGTATGAGCTTTCTTACAGGTGAATGGAGAAAACTTGCCATTGCCAATTATGTAATTGACAAAGAGTTACTTAACAAATATATACCGAGTGGAACTGAATTAGATCTATGGGGTGGAAACTGCTTTGTGAGCTTGATTGGATTTATGTTTATTAACACTAAACTTTTAGGGATTACGATTCCCTTCCACAAGAAATTTGAAGAGGTGAACTTAAGGTTTTATGTAAAACGATTTGAAAATGGAAAATGGAAAAGAGGTGTTGTGTTTATCAAAGAAATCGTTCCCAAACCAGCTTTGACCTTCGTGGCAAATACCCTTTACAAAGAAAACTACGAAACATTGCCAATGGAGCATTTTTGGAGTTCTGAAAACAACTTAAGAACTATTCAATACAAATGGAAAAAGAATAATAAATGGAATTCAATAAAAATAGAGGCCAGTGTCAAAAAGTTTAAAATTGAATCGAATAGTGAGACAGAGTTTATTACGGAACATTATTGGGGTTACGCAAAAGTGAATAATGTCAAGACAAACGAATATGAAGTCACGCATCCTAGATGGGAGGTTTATAAAGTGAGCGGTTATGATATTGATGTCGATTTTGAAGCTACGTACGGTAAAGAATTTGAATTCCTCAATTCGACCCACCCCACTTCAGTGATGATTGCAGAGGGATCTCAAATAACAGTAGAAAATAAAAAAACAATAAAAACCGACACCACAATAACTAAGCATTCGGCTTGCCGATAGACCAAAGCCAAATGTAGTGTTGACGAATCCGGGGCTGGCGATGGGGGAATACCATGGTGAAGGTAGTTTTTTGAAGAGGTGATTTAGGTCTCTTTCATTTTAAGTCCTTTTGATCACTGGTTATTTACTCTTTCATTTACTTTTCTGAACACCTGTTACTCTTTAAGGCATTTGCGCTGTTCTCTTTCACTTCACACTATAACCTAGCCTTTCGTCAAGGCATGTAGCACTCCTACCCTTCTGTAGGCTCGTGTCTCTGTTGGGTACTATGGTGTCTGTAGGCATGAGCTTCACTCAATCATTTCGAACCTCCTTTCTCATGACTGTTCGTCAGTACACCTACCGCAGGCTGGCTTACTTCATTGCATAGATCACGCTAAACCAGCTTGCCCCTTGCTTAGCTTCCAGGCACGAGCCCAGCTAGGGAAATCTCACCCTTTGGAACGCTCAATTTCATACGCTATATTCATCATTTAAGGCATACACACTGTCTATAAAATCATAGCACCCTGCGGGATGCTTCGCTTCATATACCAAACGTCATTTGCAAGCTGAGAAAAAATCCTGCTCGTTTAAAAACTGCAAAATTTATGAAGAAAATTTTTTTACTAATTCCGCTACTTATTGGTTGCTCGTCAACTCAAGAAAAATCTGAATATGACAAACTTTTGGAATTCGAAGGGAATTATGAATATGTAAATAAAACTACGCTGGACATTATTGCCTCGGAATTTGACACAACGCTTTATGCTGTAGTAGATAAAGCAAAATATCCTTTAAAGCATATCGCCTTAGACAGTTTTGCGAATATCGCAGACATTCCTGTCGTTTTTCAACGAGACAAATCCAATCGAATTAAGGGTTATAAAACTGACGGACAAGTATTCAAACTAATTACTTCCGACATTAAAAAATCGGAAATGTTCCCCAGAAAAGAATTATTTCATAATCCTGATAACTACGTTTATCACAAACCTAAAAAAACCACAGATGGACTAGAAACGGGCAGTTTAGAAGATGAATTCAAAAATCCCGAACCTATAATCGATATGGTCAAAGAAACCATAAAAGGAAAATTTCCGGATGTTCACAGCATCTTGATTTACAAGAATAACAAATTGGTACTTGAAGAATATTTCTACGGTTATGATGAAAATACACCGCATCAATTAAGGTCTGCCACAAAACCGTTCATTGGCGGAATTCTTGGAATTGCAGTTGACAAGGGATTTATAAAAAGTGAAAAAGAAAAACTCTTGCCCTATTTCAATTCGAGATACCCAGAAACCGTCAATTTGGACGAAAGGAAAAAAGAAATTACTATAGAAAACTTCTTAATGTATCGTCACGGTCTGGACTGCGACAATAATAACCCTGACAGTAAAGGAAACGAAGAATTAATGATGCAAAGTGAGGATTGGGTAAAATACACGCTGGATTTACCAATGGTCGCAGAATCTGGAAAATCATCATCCTATTGTACGGGTTGTGCTTTAACTTTAGGTAGTTTAGTTGAGATAACAACAAGTAAAAACATCGAAGAATTTGCTAAAGAGAACTTATTTGAACCCTTGGGAATCTCGAATTACGAATGGAGTTTTGAACCGAATCAGGCTGGTATGAATACTTTTAGTCAAATGTATATTAGGCCTAGAGACTTGATAAAAATGGCTCAGCTATTTAAAGATGGTGGGAAATGGAAAGGCAAGCAAATAATCTCTGAAAGTTGGATTAACAAAACATTTGATATGGACGAAGGAGATTATGGGTATTTGTGGGAACATAAATATTTTGTGATTAACGGACAAAAATACAATTCGTATTTAGCTTCAGGTAACGGTGGACAAAAAATCAATATTTGGCCCGAACTGGATATGATTACCGTGTTTACAGGCGGAAATTACAATTCATATGCACTTTATGGGAAAAGTACACCCCCTAACGAAATGATACCGAACTATATACTAAAGACTGGAGAAAAGCCAGCACGAAGTCGAGTAGCTCACCCTAAGCCGGTTGGCTCAGGTTGATTC
>JBLIES010000207.1:0-5732 GCA_047633135.1 Roseivirga sp. | reverse complement strand
ACAACTTCCTCGGCTAGCTCCTTTTCTCAAGTAGTTCTGAACCTTGTCCTTCTTAACGCTGATGCTGTTGCCTTCATAACACATGTCGACATAATTACCATAGCTGCTCAAGTCAACTACATTGACCATCATTGTTCCTGTGCTGCTGTTACCTGAGTAAGCAGTTGCAGTGACTGCTACGCTATTCATGCCTGCATGGCTACGGTTGTACTTCACACGTTTAAAGAGGTTAGAGAAGTTTTTGGAAGAGGATAAAAATGATCCATTCAATTGGTATGCCTTGACCAATGAATATTTAGCATTTGATTCGGAGAAAGCCTTGAGTCAATTCTTAGAGGTAATGACCAAATTCCCTGATTACCTGGCCACTTATTATCCGGCAGCGAAACTCCTAGTGGAGTTCGAGCAGGAAGAAAAAGCACTCATTGTCTATCAAAACGGAATTGTCTTGGCTAAAACACAAGGCAATCAAAAAACGCTGAACGAGCTGAATTCGGCCTATTAAAACTTACTGTTTGAAATGGAATAAAAAAAATCTACTCTTTCAAAAGTCGGTTTATGATGAACATTCCTCTAAATAGTTCCTCTATTATTTAACAATGACCCACTTCTTTCTCACAAAGTCTATTTCGGACTTGATCGATATTATATAAACTCCTTGACTGTAGTTGTGAGTTTTTACACTCTGGGAAGATGTCCGGATCTCTGTCTTTTCATAAATACGAAATCCTGATTTAGTGAAAATCATGACATTTGCGTTTCTATAGTCAAACTCTTTGAGGTCAATGGTAAACTCATCAATTGCTGGGTTGGGGGAACAGTGACTGCTGCTTCATCAATAAAATCATCCTCTATTGAGGTCACAATCTGTGCAACAGCTCAGATTGATTTTGTGGCAGTCCCTCCATTAGATTCAATAATAATATCCCCAAAATATGTTTTAGCCTCTAATGGAATAAAGAAAAACACTACTGTCTGTGTGCCCCCTGGCTGAATCCCCATTGGTTGTCCACTAAATCTGTCAGGGTATTGGGTAGTGCTGATAGCCAGAACACCATCTCCATCATTATGCATAATCAAATCAAGATTTGAGGTTTAGCCAACATTGGTAACCTCTGGGCTCTCCCCTGCTTCTACGCTAAGCACTGCCTCCACTTGGTTAACTACGGTAACAGTAAAGGCCTCTGTTTGATTGATCACCTCAAACAAAATCAGGTTATCTTAAATACTTTGTTTTGTCAATCAGTATATTCAACTCTTTGTATGTGATGACTTCCTTTCCGTTTTTCAACTCCTCAATTAGAATTTCAGCCACCCGTTCTTCCCTTGAATCGAAAACATCATTCGACTTAAGGGTATCGCTTCTATGTAGAAGCTTTAAGTGATCCATCAACATTGATTTGCAGTCGTTCGCTATGTAAAACACCACTCCGGAAATGCTAATTTTATGTTGACCTTCCATAGTACCGAAGTATAAAGTGGATTGAGAATACATTGAGCTTTTACTTTTAGTAATTTCGCTTAAAAGAAAGGTTACCCACTTTTAAGTATTTAGTCTATAGATGCTCTTTAAGACAAAAATGTTGCTCCCACCCTGAATAATTAACTGAATTTAACTCAAAATGAGCTTCGCGTTAACACTGCATTAACAGTTAGTTAGGTGTTGGCTTTCTTAAAAGAGATGTCGCTGGTGACAGTTTTAAGCCTCAGTTCAAATCGTCCATTCTTATATTTAGCATCAAATTTATGACCGCTGATCAGTGGCAAGCCTTTTTTACTTTGTGTCTGTAATTCAAAGTCGGTATAAATAGCTCCTATCGTAGAACGCATAAGAAGGTCTGCCCCTAGTTTTTCTGACCAGTTCAGAATAATATCACCGGTGACTGTTTCTACCTCCAAATTAGACTCAAACCCATCGATAAACACCCGCGCTAAAATGGTTTTCACTTTGATATCACTTTTTCTAGGTAGAAAAATTTCAACTTTAATTTCAGCGCAAAGTCTATTTCCCTTCTTGCCATTGCTCCGGTGGTTTACATCGCGGCCCACGCAACAGCATTGAGTATTTTGGGTTGATTTCTTTGCCTCCACATCAACATCAATTTCAAGTAGGCCTGTTGAGTTATTGATTTTGAGATCCATTAAATCATTCTGCTTCCCTTCGTTTATTACATAAGTCAGTTTAACAGAAATTTCATTTTTATCCCAAGACTTGATAATCACTTCTGTCCCGAAGTCCATATCGAAATCAAGCTTCTGACCATTGTAAGGATAACTTTTTTGGATAACTTGTAATTGGCCAAAAGCCAGGTTTACAGACACAAATAATAACAAGATGATTAGCTTTTTCATAGCGCTACTCAATTCTTGCGGAGATAAACATTACCGTATTGAGATGCCAGTTTCATTTTATGACCTCCATTGCTCAGGGAAGCTGTAGCCTTGATCCACTTGCCCTTGTTATCAGTTCCCTCAAAGTCAAACTCAGTGCTCAAGTTTGAAAAGATTTGCCCCCATTGCGTACTTGCCTCTAAATCAAACGCGCTTTTTTCATTCATCGACAAATCAATACCACCGTATCTCGCGACAACATTAATGCTTTTTGGATTCTGAATTATTTCAACCAATCCATAAATTGCATTCACCGTAACATTCATGCTTCTGGGTACTGTAACTTCAAGCACAATAGAAATCTGTATACCATTACTGTAGGTGCCATTTTTATCAATATTAATGTTTTTACCATCCTTTGAAAGCGTAATCGTTTCACCATCGCTATCCTCTGTTGAGTAAATAGAAACGCTTTTATGCCGATCAATATTTTTAAGCTCAGATTCAATAGTGAGCGTACCATTACTGGAAGTGCTACTGATACTAAAATCATTGTTTGAATCGCCATTTTGGATTTCTACGATACCTTTAATACTCACTTCATCTTTATCCCATACTTTGATTTTCACCAATTCAGGATATTTAAATTCAAGATTTAGGTCTTTGATTCCTTCAGCCTTGAATGACTGATCTATGGCCTTTTGGGCAATACCTGCGGTCACTGTAAACGTGAGAATGAGTAGGGTTAAAAGAAGCTTTTTCATTGTTGTTATTTTGAGTTTTTGACCTTGTTGTTATTAAAAAATAACTGCCTTGAAATTTCAACTCATCTCAGCCTTGACCTGATATTAGCACAGATTTTTGTGCTAGGCTGTATTCTCATTATGGAATAGTATGTTGTAATTTAACCTCTAGGCAGTTTTTACGACTCCTTACCTTTTGCGGAGGTAAATATTTTCGTAAGTAGCTTTAACTTCAAGCTTCACACCTCCACCATTAAGCGTTCCTTCTACATTTGAGCTCACTTTTCTCATACCATCCTCTTTGGCAAAGACAATATCTAAGTCCGAATAGGCTTCCCCATAAGGGGTTTTTGTCGAAATATTGGCTTTGGTGTTGGCCGGAAGGCTAATATCCACATCGCCATAAACTGACACTAACGAACTAGGGCTTGTTTGACTAAGCGCTGAAAATTTGGCCTCAATCCCTCCGTAAACTGTATTTACAACCGCAGGCCCAGTAATATCTTCCATATAAACAGCGTTATATCTACCCGAGATCTCTAATTCGCCTGTGATTTTAAAGACTTCTATTTTTCCACCTTCCCAATTTCCTGTATGTTCAATACTGACGTTCATGGACTTTGGTACTTTGATTGTATATTTTCCATCACCTCTACTTGCCACTTGAGATATGACTATTTCACCCCCATCAGTCTTTACATTCAAACCAATACCTGTATTGTCTTCTCCCCTAGCGCTCAATGCCTTTAAGCCTTTAGCACGCTCTGATTTTTCACTCTTTGAATCTGACATTATCTGGATTTCATTGCCATCATAGGCTTCTACTTTAACTTGATTCACCTCCAGAATTGAGACCTTCTTTTGTCCTGATACCGCTACTTTATAGTCTTGAGACTGAAGGCCAAAACTGATGAGAAATAAGGCTAATGCGATTAATCTTATAGTTAGCTTTTTCATTTTTGTTTTTTAAATTTTCAAATATTATGAGTTTTACCCGTCATGGTGGGTTATTCCTGACCTGTTCTATTCAATCGATTAAATATTATCTTAAAGTTCTCTGAGCTTGAACAGAGCCATATAAGCTTCGTCTTTCACTGCTTTCAAACTGTTTTCATTACGTGCTATTTTTTCTAAATCTTCAAGTGCCCCTGTTTCTTTGTTGGCTACGACCGTTTCAATCAAAGCAATTTGAACCATTGGTTCCTTTTCGTACTTGAGAGCAGTTAGAATTGCTTTTTGGGCGGTTTTTTGACCTTCGAATTTAGAAAGTGCCTCTACTGCTTTTAGCCTAACATTCATGTTTTTATCATTCACCAAAATCAAAACCAAAGCATCTAGTATTTCTTCATCCGCATTGTCAAATTCTAAGCTGTAATTCACAGCCTGCAACCTTCCACTTGCAGAATTACTATTCATTTGCTCAAACATCCTGGCTTTTAGCTGGGCTAGCTCTTGTTTCATTTCTGAGACGTCATTATTCTGGAAGTCTGCCCCCGCATAATAACCTACCAAAATAAGCGCAACCGCAGCCGCTATTCTAAGCACCCAAACTTGTCTATTTCGGCCTTTATTAATGGGTATTACTTTTGATTCGGTACTTATTTGAGCATTTAACTTCTGGAACATTTTATCTTCGGTAAAACCCTCCCATTCAACTTGAGCACTTACCTTCAAATGCTTGAACCATTCCGTATGTACTTTTAGGTGTTCAGGTATATTCTCACCTGAGAAAAACGCTTTAAGCTGTGCTTCGTCCTGAAGAGAAGTATCTCCATTCTCGTACTTTTTGATCAATGATTCTATTTCTTTATTGCTGCTCATAATCTGCTACTTTAAGGTATTCTTCTTTCGCCCGTTTTCTTGCCCTAGAGATTCCTACCCGAATGTTGTTGATCTCTAGCCCAGTTTGCGCTGCAATTTCTTCGTAACTAAACCCCTCGATATCTCTAAGCGTAACTAAAAGCTTTTGTTGATCTGGTAATCGATCAAATGCATTGATCATCTTTATGGCACTATCAGTCAATTCCATCTTTTGATAGGGTGAAACTGCACCTGAGTCCAATTCCATATCCTGAATATCAAAATGACCTCTCCTTCTTTTGGCCTTGAGCTTATCGAGACAGAGGTTTTTAGTAATCGTTACGGCAAAGGCTTCAATATTCTGAAACTCATCCCACTGTCCTCTCCTCTCCCAAAGCTTCACCATTACATCTTGAATAATATCTTCTGCGTCAGCAACGGATCGCATCATATTGAAAGCAATCCTGTAGAGCTTATCTTTTGCTGGTAAAATCTTAGTTTTGAATATTTGCAACTCCATGCTGTTGTATTGACGAGGCTTCAAGGATATCATTACAGTCTCAATTAAAAAAATCAGCAATAATTATCAACCTCTTTTTAAGAAGCTTACTATCAAGCGATGATGGTTTAACAATTAGGTTGTGTAATTTGAGAAAAAAACACTGTGTTCTTCTTCCTCTCTAAAGTACTTGCCATTTTTATTAGACCCTTGACATGGATCATCGCTAGCTTAGCTTACTCACTATTCACAAAAAACGTAAAGCGGAAAAAGATATTTTTAATTATTCCATTAGTGCTCGTTGCCTTTTTATCGAATCGATATATCAGCAATAGAGTAATGCTTTGGTGGGAAGTACC
>JBLIES010000206.1:0-5847 GCA_047633135.1 Roseivirga sp. | reverse complement strand
TTTAGCGGTGAGTCAAGCGCTTCAAGATTTGCCTTTTGAAAAGCCAGTCAGTGTAAAATGGCCAAATGATGTCTTGCTGAACGAAAAGAAAGTTTGTGGTATTCTCATAGAGAATGCCTTGACGGGTAACTTTATAACTAGCTCCATTATTGGGATAGGACTTAATGTCAATCAGAAGAGCGTGGCTTTTACGAAAGCAACATCGATGGTCATAGAATATGCAGTGGAGTTTGAAATTCAAGCATTAATCGAGGCAATTGTCACAAGGTTCGAGCAAAACTATTTGGTACTCAAATCTGGTGATGTTGATTTGATTAAATCAAGGTACTTACAAAATCTATTTGGGTTCAATCGGTTTCGGAATTATAAGTCTGAATATGTATTTGAGGGTCAAATAACTAACGTTGATGAAAACGGATGTTTAGTAATTAGAACAGATCGAGGTATAAAAGTATTTGACTTCAAAGAGGTTGAGTTTTTGTATTGATTTTCAATCATTTTTGATCTTTAAAAAACCAAATAGTATCTTTGTCTCCGAAAGAAAAAAAATATGTCAGAAACAAGTCTAGAATACAAGGTAAAAGACATTTCTCAAGCAGATTGGGGAAGGAAAGAAATTGGTTTGGCTGAGGCAGAGATGCCAGGCTTAATGTCGTTACGAGAAGAGTTTGGTGCTTCGAAGCCGCTTAAAGGCGCTAGAGTTGCTGGCTGTCTTCACATGACAATCCAAACGGCTGTTTTAATCGAAACTTTAGTTGACTTAGGTGCTGAAGTATCTTGGTCTTCATGCAATATTTTTTCAACTCAGGATCATGCTGCCGCAGCAATTGCGAAGGTAGGTGTGCCTGTATTCGCTTGGAAAGGTATGAATGACGAAGAGTTTGACTGGTGTATAGAACAAACTCTTTTTGCCTTTGAAGGTGGAAAGTCGTTGAATATGATTTTAGATGATGGTGGTGATTTGACCAACATGGTTTTAGACCGTTATCCTGAATTGGTAGCTGACATCAAAGGTTTGTCAGAAGAAACTACGACAGGTGTTCACAGACTTTATGAAAGAATGAAAAAAGGCACGCTTCCAATGCCTGCTATCAACGTGAATGACTCTGTAACAAAGTCGAAATTCGATAACAAATACGGTTGTAAGGAGTCATTAGTGGATTCAATAAGAAGAGCCACTGATGTTATGCTTGCAGGAAAAGTAGCAGTTGTCGCGGGTTATGGTGATGTTGGGAAAGGTTCTGCGGCCTCATTAAGTGGAGCTGGCGTTAGAGTAATTGTTACAGAGGTTGATCCTATCTGTGCACTTCAAGCGGCAATGGATGGTTACGAAGTTATCAAAATGGCTGATGCTATTCCAAGAGCACAAATCATAGTAACGGCAACTGGTAACCTTAACATCATTCAAGCGAGACATTTCGAAGCGATGAGGGATAAAACCATTCTATGTAATATCGGGCATTTCGATAATGAAATCGATATGGCTTGGTTGAATAAAAATCATGGGGCCAATAAAATCGAGATCAAACCACAAGTTGATTTATACAACATCAACGGAAATGATGTCATTGTTTTGGCTGAAGGTCGTTTGGTGAATTTAGGTTGTGCCACTGGACACCCTTCATTTGTCATGTCGAATTCATTTACCAACCAAGTGTTAGCACAACTCGAGTTGTGGAATAATGCAGGTGCTTATGAGAATGCAGTTTACACATTGCCTAAGCATTTGGATGAGAAAGTAGCAAGACTGCACCTGGCTAAAATTGGTGTAGAGCTTGAGACATTATCGTCTGAACAAGCAGATTACATTGGTGTAACTGTTGAAGGACCTTATAAGTCTGATCAATACAGATACTAATAGGAATAGAAATAGAATAGATATTGAAAAGCCAGTGAAAGCTGGCTTTTTTTATGCGTCTTGGTTGATGTAGACTAAGTTCTCACCACTTATACTTTTCTTGAAATTGTACTTGTCTATGGCATTTTCAAATATTTCGGTACATCCTGGCTGCATGCGCTCGTGAAGCTCAATAATTAGCAGTTTTACCTTAGGTAGCCAACTTTCATAGCCCGACTGGAAGACACTCATTTCTGAACCTTCAATGTCTAGTTTTAAAAAATCAACAGACTCCCATCCCCTTTTTTTAATCAAATCTTGGATTGAAAAGGCTTCGAATGCACCTGCTTCATCTTTGGTGGCTTCTGATACTTCGAAGGCCCATTTTTCTGTTTCTGGGTTGGTGATTTTGAGATAGGTCGACTTACCCCATATAGCCGATTGAATACTTTTTATATTACTAAATGAAGCAGTGTTCTTTTTCACCATTTCAAAGTTCGAGCTATCAGGCTCAATAGCCAATATTTCTGCTTGAGGATATTTGGTGGCATAAAATACAGATGCATAACCAATGTTTGATCCACCATCAATGATTGTTTTAGGCTTGAAAGGGATATCGATTTCGTATCTAATGTTCATAAATACTTGCCTGAATGTAGGTTCATCTGAAGTCCCTATTCTTAGGAATAATGGGGCACTGTATTCAGGTATTTCGTATTGTACTAAGGCACCCTCATCGCCATTATGAAATTTTTCATAAAGTTTCATGCCATTCTCTTTCCCATATTTTTTAATATATTGCTTAGGCCGATAACTACTTTTTAAACGTGCTTTGATGGGAGCATAAGCGGAGTTTGCAATTTTCTTAATAACGGGTATGAAGGAAGCCATTGGATTGGAAATAAGTTGATGGTCAAATGTAAGTTCTTATTAATTGGGCAAAGCTGAACCTTAATTCAAGTATTGCTTTAAATGCAAATTGCTCATTTCTTTATGGTGGTCTGAATCATTTCTAAAAACTAAGTAGTATTTTTCAAACTTAGCCATATCACCTTTCTCTGCTTCTAAACAAGCTATAATAAATTTAGCAAATTGAGACTCACTTGGGAAGTCATAAATCCAGCCGCTCCACAAGGTTTCAAACCCATAAAGCTTATTAAAGCTATCCGATCTTACTAAAGCCAAAGTAGAACCATCAAAATTTTGGATTTCGCTGACCGTCTTGTCCCTTAAAGCCTTTCGCTTAGCGTAAAAGGGAATATTATGAATCAGAGTGGCTTCAATGAGTATTGGGGTTTCAATTTCGATCTCGGTATGTGAGTTGATTGTTGACCCAATGATGTCGTATGGCCTAAAATCCTCTAAACTGCTCAAATGATACCCCACTTGGAAATAAATGAATAATGCAGCCCAAAAAGGAATGGCAATCAATAGAGAGTTAAAGGAATTACTTCTTTTTATGCATATCGTGAGGACTGCAAATAACAAGAGAGGAATTGAATACATAAGTACATTCAATTCTAAATAGTAGACCAATGTAAAAGAGGCAATGGAGATAAGACCTGCAGGAAATAAAAATGAAATACTCCAGATTTTTGAAAACAGCTTGTTGAATGAATTTTGGGAGACTAAAAGCGATGTAATAATTAAGACCATAGCTGGGTGGGCTTGAATAAAATAGGTTGGTATTTTACCCTTTGCCGCTGTGAAAATTACAAACATCACCACGAGCCAGCTTAAAGCAAAAATCACTTCTCGTTTTGCGCGCTTAAAATTAAAAACATAGTAGCCTACAGCCATGAAGAAGGCCAACGAATAAGGCAAAATCGTCCATGACATCACTTCTAAATAAAAGAAGGGTCGCATACTTTTCTCATTTCTAGTAAAGGCTCTGTCAAAAGTTTCACGTTGAAAGATTTCCCAAAAGTCATTCCCAAAACTTATATACATGTAGATGACCCAACTCATCCCAATGATCAAGACTATCGGTATTCCCGTTAGTAGTTTCATTTTACTCACTTTCTGTAAAATAACTTTTGGGCTAAAACGAGAATCGATCAAAACGAATAAACCGATGATTCCGCCAATTATTACTATGTATGGGTAGCCTTTGGTTAAAACGGTTAAGCCTAGAGCGATGTAGGAGAGATGATAATAGAGCGATTTATTTTCAGTATAGGCTCGAATAAAATAGTAGAGCGTTAAGGTAAAGAAGAATGTGAGTGGGATTTCTGGTGAGGCATATTGTTTTACGGCCATCAGCTGTACACTGACAGCCATCATGAGCATAGAATAGATCCCACCTTTTTCGCCAAAGAACTTTTTCCCTAAAAGGTAAGTAAGCCAAACTGACCCTAGAGTAAGCAAAATCATTGGCAAACGAATTCCGAATTCGTTGAGGCCGAAAACTGAAGAACTTGCGGCTATTAGCCAGTAGGTGAGAGGGGGTTTATTATACCGTGGTTCGTAGTTGTATTGTATGTCTAAAAAGTTACCACTTTCGAACATTTCTCGGACTGACTCTGCGTAAAAACTTTCGTTTGGAGTCCATATGTCATTCACACTAAAATTATAGAAATACATAACGCTTATAACCAGCATTAGAAAGCGCACCTGTTGCTTATGGCTTGCTTCAAGGGTAAGAAATTTGGCGAGTTTATTCATTATAACTCTTCGCCTTTGGTGATTAATTTCAAGTACATGTATTTGAGAAAAGTGTAATAGGCTGATGTCTTACAAATAATTAACCCTTCGAATCCATCAAGGAAGCCTAATCTAAAAATATAGGTTTGTAAAAACTTAAAACCCGGGCTGATAAATAATTTAAAATTACTAGGCTTCTTACCAAGTCGATGCATTGCTTTCGCTGATTCCAGAGCGTACTTGGCTGATCTATTGATGTGATCGACATACGAGGTATAAGAGTAATGGAATAGATCACCTTTCAAATGATCTGTTTTTCCATTCAATTGGACAAAAGGATGTGGGTCAAGGCCTTGCCAATTACCCTTGCGCTTATCATATAGCCTTAGTTTGGCGTCAGGGTACCAGCCAGAGTGCTTAATCCATTTCCCGCAATAGTTAGTGAACCGATTGAAAAAATAGCCATCAGCTGACCAATTCGATTTGGTGGCTATGATTGATGCCCCTAATTCAGGGGAGAGTTCTTCATCAGCATCTAATTGTAAGACATAATCAAAAGTAGCCTCGTTTTGGGCGAAATTCTTTTGGTTTAGAAAGCCTTGCCAAGTATTTTCTATAAACCTCACACCATACTTTAAACATATTGCTTTGGTGTTGTCAGTTGAAAAGGAATCTACAACCAATATTTCATCACATACCTTTAAAATTGATTTCAAGCACCTTTCAATGTTCTTTTCTTCATTGAAGGTAATCAATACCCCACTTAATTTTATTGGATGAATTTCCATATCGGGACAAAAATAGTGATTTGATATGGAATGGATGTCCTAATCTTTTAACTCAGTGAACCTAAATTCTTTTATTTCTTGTAATTTCGGAACATAAAGACAGAGATTATGTTTGGACTTTTTGGGAAAAGTAAGCGAAAGAAGGAAATCAAATCCACTTTCAATGAATATGGATACAAGATTCAAAAATTCGATATCGATGGTTATGGTGAGGTAGATTTTGCGCATTGGCTACACCCTTTTAATAAACCCATAGAAATCGGGACTTCTCAAGTTAACTTTTACAAATCTTTGGCTCCAGAGGGTTCAATGATTATTGATATAGGGACCTATACGGGCGACACGACCGTACCTATGGCCTTGGCAGTAGGCAAAGGTGGCATAGTACTGGGGTTGGAGCCTAATCAATACGTGTATAAGATTCTTGAAAAAAATGCTAAGCTCAATCCAGGGATTACCAATATTGTGCCCCTGCCTTTTGCTGCAACACTAAAAGATGGCGAATTTGTGTTTAATTACTCAGATGCGTCTTTTTGTAACGGGGGATTTCTTTCTCAAATTAAAAACAGAAAGCACAAG
>JBLIES010000205.1:0-5896 GCA_047633135.1 Roseivirga sp. | reverse complement strand
TCACCTACACTACAGCAATATTCATCGTCATCTTCGGAATTACCGTAGCCTATCAATTGAATGTTTTCTATGAATAAAAAGAAGACCCAAAGCTCGAAAAGGGGGCTATAGAAAAAGTACATAATTATAATGCGCTTTATCAGAATCCCTTTTCAGGAGGAAATTGAGAAGATGAAGAGCGTTCTCAAAATTTGTATGATATCAATAAGGCCTAGAAGCTAAACACTCAATTCTCATGTCTAAATTTTCCCTCAACACAAATTACACCATCATAACTCTGACCTGAATATGATCTCATTATGCCTAAAAACAAGTACATCGAATTAAGTGAATTGGCCCAGTATTATGTTGCCATCAAAGAGAAGTACTGTGGTGAAAGATATGGCTTTTGGAGAAAAGGGAATCATCAACCCAGATAAAATAAAAAATGTTGGGTTTAAGAACCTTGTAGTTAAGCCCCTTGCCAATGGGATTGAATTGAATGCCCTACCGGAAGTGGTTTATGGAGAGGCGAATGATATTGATCTAAAGATAGAAGAGAAGTTACATTAAGATCACTGCTAGAAAACTCTGATTGAACATATTCTTTCTTCGGCCCAAGCCCTCAAGCCAATTAGCACCATGCATAAAGACATCCAACTTTAGCTGTTCAAAAGTTCACCACAGCACTACCATTTGAAACCAATTACGCCCTTGGTATCTTCCCCAGTGACTAATCTTTCCTCTTTTAATATTACCATTCGAATCTCTCGGACATGTGATTCAAGGGGGCATTGTTGCTCACCCATTCTGCCTTCCAATGCCATCGTTTCAAATACTATAGTTTCAAAAACACTATACCTCCAATTTCCATGCACCGAAAGAAAAGTAATCTCAGCTCCATAAAACACCTCTGCAGGATCAGCTGAGATCATTGAGTCCATCAATAGAAAAAGAAAAACGGTACGTTAAAACGAGACTTCTCTTCTCTCAAAGCAATAATAAACTCAACTACCAACCGATCAATAAATTAAGCGGTAAATGCATTCAAAATTATTCATCAACTCAAGCACTGTGAAGTCCACATTCCTTTTGGGAAGTTTCCCACCACCATCTTCCAGCGCGGGGATCTTCTCCCGTCTTTATGGCTCGTGTACAAGGCTGACAGCCTATGCTTATAAAACCTTGATCATGAAGACTATTGCTAGGAACATCATTGATCTGGAGATATTCAGTTATCTGATCGTAAGTCCAATTCAATAATGGGTTGTACTTAATCACTTGGTTCGATTCATCCCACTCCAACTGATTAAATTTCTGTCTACTGTCAGACTGTGATGCCCTTAACCCAGTAATCCAAACCTTAGTGTCTTTAAGCGCCCTTTTTAAAGGGGCTACTTTGCGTAAATAACAACAGTCCTTCCTATCTTCTACTGAGTTATAAAAACTGAAAAAGCCCTTCTTGCTGACAAGGGACTCTAGTTTTTCGTGAGAGGGGAAATAAGTTTTTATATGCCTATTATACCGTGCACTCGTTTCATCAATAAGCGCATAGGTCTCAGGGAAAAGCCTACCAGTATCCAATGTGAAAATTTCTACATCAAGATTAGACCTATAAATTAAATCTAACAACACCTGATCTTCCTGACCAAAGGCACTTGAACATTTCACCTGATGCGGAAATTGAGTAGTCAAAAATTTGATAGACTGTTCAATACTCAATCCAAATATCTCTGATTCTAATTTTCTTAAATCAACTGTCATTTTTTACTTTTTAAGCATTATAGCGGACCACGATCGTTCGTGAAAATAATAAAGGATAGGCTCTGAATATTTCAAATGAACCTACTGTAAGCGATATAGGCACTTGTCCAGTAACTAAATAAGAGAGTACATTGTATTTAGCGTTCTAACAACTCACCCACTGATCGTTTTAAGAACAATTTAAGACGGCTGTCTCGCTTACATGAGTTCTCTATTTTTACTTTTATGACGGTATCAAAAAACACATCACTTTATTCCTTAAATAATTGTCACGAAACAAAAGTATATATTCCCTACCATTTTTGTAGACTAAACAAGTAAAAATATTTAACGTCCCCTCAACACATCTTTTAAAGACTTACTTTCTAGAATTTTAAGCGTGTTGTCTCTGACTTCACTCATCACGACATTCAGCCCACAAATATCTTCTTGACAGTTTTCACACTTTTCATAATAATTTAAGCTGACACAAGGAAGCAGTGCAATTGGTCCATCAAGCATTCTAATGATTTTTGCAAGGCCGATGTCCTCTGGCGCTTTAATCAAATAATAGCCGCCACCCTTCCCCTTCTTACTCCCAAGAATTCCAGATTTCTTGAGCTCCAAAAGTATATTCTCCAAAAACTTTAATGATATTTTCCGTTCTACAGAAATTTCAGAAATAAGGACAGGCCCATTATCAATATTTTCTGCCAAATAAGTAAGGGCATGGAACGCGTATTGGGTTTTTTTAGAGAGCACGGCTATGTTTTAAGACCAACGAATTTATAGAAAATAATCAGACCTAAACTAAAAAAGGAGCTAATGCTCCTTTTTTAGTTCTTTTTGTAAAGCCTTTAGCCTAGTAATTATTCAACATTACTGGCATCACTAACATTAAAATATCTTCGTTCTCATCTTTATCACCGGGTATCAAAAGACCTGCTCTATTGGGAGCAGACATCTTCAGTGTAAGTTCCTTAGAATGTAGATTACCGAGCATTTCCACCAAGAACTTGGCATTGAAACCTATCTCAATATCCTCACCTTCATGCTCACAAACTAAAGTTTCTTTCGCCTCATTTGAAAAGTCGATATCCTCAGCTGACACAGTCAATTCACTGCCAGTTATTTTCAATCTAATCTGATGAGTCGTTTTATTGGCATAGATAGAAATCCTTTTTAATGAACCTAAGAATTCATTTCTATCGATCTTCATTTCAATAGGATTTTCAGATGGGATAACATTTTCGTAATCTGGGAAACGCTCATCAATCAGCCTACAGATCATTTTAATCTTATTGAAATGGAAGAAGGCATTTGACGCATTGTATTCCACAATTACATTGGAGTTGTCAGAAGGCAAAGTCGATTTCAATAAATTCAGAGCCTTTCTAGGAATAATAATTGACATACCCGTGTCAGACGCTACATCTACTCTCCTATATCTTACTAATCTATGGCCATCTGTAGAAACGAAAGTTGTATTTGTTTCAGCGAGTTTAACGTAAACACCCGTCATTGCAGGTCTCAGCTCATCATTACTCGTTGCAAAAATTGTATTGTTGATAGCGCTACTCAATACATCAGTAGACATATCTACCTTATAGGCGTCCGTTACAGCTGGCACTTTTGGGAAATCAGTAGCATTCTCTCCTGCAAGCTTATACCGACCATTATCAGAATTGATCTCAACACCGTATGTCTCTTTATCAATAGTGAAGGTTACCGGTTGTTCAGGTAAGTTTTTCAATGTGTCTAGTAGAATCCTCGCTGGTACCGCAATGCTACCATTTTCCTTGGCTTCAACATCAATTTCAGTAATCATTGAAGTTTGTAAATCGGAAGCGGTAATGGTGAGTAAACCATCTTTAATTTCGAATAAAAAATTCTCAAGAATGGGCACCACAGGATTAGTTGTGATTACTCCATTGATATTCGATAGGCGTTTTAGCAGTTCTGCCGAAGAAACAATAAACTTCATAAAATCTTGTTTTGTGACTGTGGTTTTAAGGAAAGTAAAGTTAAAAATAAAATCAATATACAGAATCAATTCAACGCTTTTTAGCCAATCGATTTGAATCCTATTTTATGTCCATTTCTAGCAAGAACAGCACCCTTCTACTCATTGACAAATGATTAACAAATCAAATGACAATGAACAAAACCAACAGCTTAAGCCCCCCGAATAATGTATCAACCATAAACTAAACGCGCTCAACAAGCCATAACCCAATAAAAGAGCGTTTTATAGGCATATAGATTTAGCCGAGAATATAAAATTGACCGTTTTAGACTTCAGGATTTATTCAACCCAAACTCCACACTAAAAAAAATCAAGAGATTTAGACACCCAGATGAACGACTACTTTTCATTAAAATAATTTCGTTCGACTATTGAAATATATTAGACCACTTTCAAAAACATCCTGAAAGCGGAATTCAATAACTAATACTAGCCCCTTCCATAGGCCTAACAATCAGTCAACCTTAATCAGGCCAGCTCGATAGCCACATCAAATATATCTTTAGAAGCTCGTTTCAAAGCAAGCGTTAGGTAAGTATTTTTTCAGCAGTAAAGCGAATACCTATCATTCACGCTCAAGATAGAGCTCAATTCATTGAGCACGACACACCCTTTAGTGAAAAGAGCCGTATAGGCTCAATGCAAAAACATATTTTTGACTACTTTGCACATGTTTATTTAAACCTTTACCAAATTCAAAATGAAAGAAATCTCTGTTAAAGAACTGGCCGAATTGAAATCATCTGGCTCAGATTTTCAATTAATTGATGTACGCGAAACTAACGAATTCGAAATTGCTCAGATTGGTGGCGAATTGATCCCTATGAATACAATCCCAGGACATATTGAACAAATCAGCAAAGATAAGCAAGTGGTTGTGCACTGCCGAAGTGGTAAACGCAGTGGTGATGTGATCAATTGGTTGGAGCAAAATCATGGCTTTGAAAATCTCTACAACCTTAAAGGAGGAATTCTTGCCTATGCAGATGAAATTGACAATTCATTAACGAAATACTAAGACTTCTGGAGTGCGCTCAAAAGCGAGCGTACTTTCTAACTCTTAACCAATGCAGAATAATGCCGAATAAAATCAATAGCGCCAAAGGAAGCACAAGGTTAATTAATTGCCATTTAACTTTCTCTTTCTGTGCTTTGATTTTATCCAAAGGCCTTAGCTTAACCTCCTTATTTCTTGCTGTAATCAGGCCGTCTTCATCAATCAAATAAGCCAAGGCATTCGATAAAAAGTCTTTATTAGAGAAAAGTCGTTTCTCTGAACCTTCAGCAAAAGGGTTCAACCCTAAATCCAATGGCACCCCCAGTTTGATCTCGTTTCTAATGATGTCGCCATCACTAATGACCAAGATTTTAGTCTCAGAACTCTCTGCTTTAAAGTTTTCATTATTCACACCCTCTTTTGGCAAAATCCGGTTTTTAAAATTACTCGTAAACTTACCCTCAAGTAAATAAGCCAATACTTGTTGACCGTCATCATATGCACTTATTTCCTTTTCAGCCGCTATGGCTTCGAAAGATACTGGCGCTGGTGAATTGAACACTCTGGTATTAGGTGAAGTAAAAATTATTGGCGTCTTCTTTATCCCTTTGGCCCCTACTGTATCAAGCGTGCCTGCAAAGCGAGTATAGACCGCATCTAAACTCTTCGTTATTGGGTGGTCACTAAACTGAGACGCACCAAAGAAAAAGGGCCACCTCAGGTTGGTCACCGTGCCTGAATCATCAATCATAACAGGATATCGACCGAAGCCCTGTGCGTCAAGCACCACGTTTTTTTCGACCCGTATTCCATATTTAAAGAGAAGATCATCTAAATCTAAATCATAAGGCAAAGCAAAAGTACCTACACCACCCGCTTGAAGCATGTCTATGCCTAGTGCATCAATCATAAAAATGGCTTTGCCCCCATTCATAATGTACTGATCTATCTTGTATTTATCTTCTCTCGAAAATTTCTGAGTTGGTTTAGCCATGATGATGGCATCGTAAGGCTTAATTTCCACCTCATTACTCAAGTCAACTTGCTCTAAGTCGTAAGACTCCATAAAGTCGCGTGCGAACCAATAGATATTTAAAGAGTCTAATTCTCCATGCCCTTGTAGCAAGCCTATTCGCTTTCTGTTGATACTG
>JBLIES010000204.1:0-5982 GCA_047633135.1 Roseivirga sp. | reverse complement strand
TAGGACTGATAGAATAGGTCACCGTCTGACTAACTTCATCTGTTGGAACTATACCGGCAGTTATCGATACAGTTTGTGTGGCAGCAAAATCTTCATCCACAGTTACAGCACCACTGGTTGTGAAAACTAGATTGTATATCTCAAGTATTTGCTCAGAATAACGCTGCCCTAGGGTTCTAAGCCCTTTACTATTAAAATGTAGTCTATCTCCTTTATGGTCAAGATCTTGAGTATTTATAACAAAGGTGTTATCATCTTCAGATGCCACTTTGTGAATTATAGTATTTATTTGATCCCATTCATCTGGTTTACGTGAAAAAGAACCAAGCTCCCCTGCTAATATTGGCAAATCATTAACACCCGTTTCTTCTCTAAACTTTGCGAAGAGAGCTTTTAGACGTTTTGAATAGTTTTGGATTCCTTCGGTATTTGCATCATTTTCACCTTGATGCCAAAGGATTCCTTTGAACTCTCCTATACTTTTCCCTAGATTAACCTTCTCTCTAAAATTTGTAAATAATTTAACTCCTTGATGAGTAGAATCATTTAGCCATTGTAAAACCGAACTTCCTCCTACAGCAGTAGGGAGCAAGAGAATATCTATCCCATCGTATAATTCTTCAATCATTGTAAGTGCAAAAGACATACCGCAATCAAGACCTGTTTTTGTAGGTTCATAAAAGTGTAGAGGTTCACTAGCCTGAACAATGCTATTTTGAATATCTATTGAAAAAACTCTAGAGTTAGTAACGGTATCAACATCTTCGAGGATACCTCTGCCTGCCATATTAGACTGTCCAGCCAATATAAAAATCCAAGTCTGACGGTCTTGCGACAAGAGACAAATTGGTAAAACCAAAATGGCTAAAAAGATAGAAAGTCTAAGGAACATTAAGAAAAGTATTAACTACTAGATTTGATAATTTAGTTCTAAAATTATGTAGTTCATTGCTAATATAAAGAGATACAATTTAAATGTACAACGATTTTTTTTTTACAAGAGAAAAGTGAGAGGTTATACGCGAGAAATAATTGATTAATAACTTTGCCTTGCAAATCTTATGTTAAAGGCTGGTTTTGACTGGAACAGACACAGGGAGTGGATAGATTAAAGTTGGCGCATTCGGAGCGTGGCAGCTGAACGTTAGCCTAGTGCGCTGGTCTAAGCGGCTCTTTTAAAATAAAACTAATTATTTAATAATGGCTCGGGTTGATCTCTCGTAGCAGAAACCAAAGATCTTTAATTGAAAACGAAAGCGTTCGCGTCCATCTTATCTGGTTAATATAATATAGAATTATAAAACAAGCGGTTGGCAGGGTCGGCCGTGTCATGTTTTTACATAAGATCAACACCGTTATAGCACTAACGTGAATATAACTGATTTTATATAAACCACTGATTAGGCGCAAAACACTATGGTTGTTATATAATGTCCACGGTTTTAAGTAACATAACTTCGCCCCGAAGCCTTGGGTAGCACGGGTGTTTTATTCTAAGTGTCTTGTTTTTAGTTGACTTTTCCATGAGACAATAGTAACCTATTTCAGGACTAGGAAATAAGGCCAATAAAGAGCCCATAGGCTTCGGGGTTATGGTTACTTTTATTGATAATTACCTCTATTTATAATTTACCCCACTTCAATAATTTATACATTATTTTTCTCATTACAGGTTGTTTTCAAAACCTAATTATTCATCATACACACATTTCATTCGATTCCATAGATATATTTTACCCAGTTAATCATAATAATACATAATTCTTTAAATTGAATCGATTACCGAATAACTTGGAGTTCAAATTCCAAGAAAACAATAAAAATTCTGACTTAACTAAATCAACCAAACATTATGTCACAGCAATTAAATAGAAGAAAGTGGTTAAAAACAGGCCTGATGACCATAGGCGGAGTCTCAATGCTTCCGCATTTAAGCTGGGCAGAAACACTAAATTCTCCAATTAATATTGATCGAGAAGGAAGGATCATTCATACGCCTTTATTTAAAGAATACATTTCAACCGTTAAAGCCCCTGAAATTGTTGCTAAGCTTAACGCCAACGAAAACCCATACGGTCCATCGCCTGAAGGGATCAAAGCACTGAAAAGCGTAGCCACCGATGGTAACCGTTATGGTTGGGGCACACTCACTTCGTTAGTTGATAAAATTTGTATCAAAGAAGGAGTAAATAAAACCCATATCATGATGGGGCCAGGTTCTTCTGATTTATTAGAAAAAACTGCGATGGTCATGTTCATGAATGGCGGCACAATACTTTCAGCAGATCCTTCTTACATGTCATTAATGAATGTAGTACAGTCGGTTGGTGGTAAATGGAAAGGCATTCCGCTTAAAGAGGATTGGTCACATGATTTAAGAGCTATGGAAGCTGCAATTGACAGCGACACTAAGCTAATTTATATCTGTAACCCTAACAACCCTACTGGTACGATTACCAGTTATAAGGACCTTTACGACTTCTGTTCTCGAGTCGCTGATAAAGTACCCATCTTCATCGATGAGGCCTATTTAGACTTTGTAGAAGGCGCTGACGGACAAAGCATGGTCAAGCTTTTACAAAAAGGAAAAAACGTAATTATCGCTCGCACCTATTCCAAAATTCACGGAATGGCTGGCTTAAGAATTGGTTATATCGCTGCCCTACCAGAAACTTTAGAGGCCATCAATAGCGTGACGCGTGGCGGTATGGGCATTGCAAATACCACCATTGCGGCAGCTAATGCCAGCATGGATGATATCGCCTTTCAAGAAAAATCAAAAGCGCTCAACAAAGCAGCACGCACCTATACTTTCGACACATTAAAATCGATGGGTTTTGAGCCAGTACCCTCTCATACCAGTTTTATGATTTTCCCACTGAAGGGTATCTCTGGCAAACCATTCTTAGAGAAAATGATGGCGCAAGGCGTTGCTGTAAGGTCATTTGATATTTACGATAGGCCTTGGAGCAGAGTCAGCATGGGCACTATGAAGGAGATGAAACTATTTATTGAGGCATTAGACAAGGTTGTAAGTTAAACCTGCAATCAATCAAATTTCAATCAATTCACATTCAGTTTATGGATTCTGCCTTAGCAAAAACACTTACACTCATTATATTCATTGCTTTGGGTTTTCTTTTAAAAAAGAAATTCAAAAGCAGTGATCAGGTCAATGGTATTAAGAATATCATACTGAATGTGGCATTGCCTGCAACGATTTTTGTCGCCTTAATGGGTGTGAAAATCAATATCAACTTACTTTTCATGCCTTTAATGGCATTGCTCTTTAACTTCTTACTTTATTGGCTCACCCCTTTTATGTTGAAGCTTTTCAAAATTGAAAAGCAATCTCCCAAAGGCAGGACCTTAATGATGCTCCTGCCTTCATTAGCACCTGGTTTATCGTGTTTCCCATTTATACTCGAGTACCTAGGAGAAGAACAATTGGCCAACGCTGCCTTAGCAGATGTAGGAAACAAATTCTTTGTGCTGATCTTCTTATATGTCATGGCCATGAATTGGTATTACGCCAATAATGGTCAAGTCAAAACTGATGCTAAATCGAAACTCAAAAGCCTGCTGATTTCTTTGATTAAAGAGCCCATTAATGTGATCATCCTTTTGGCTATTGGCCTGCTGTGTTTCGGTTTAAACCTCACTACCCTCCCCAACTTTCTATCTGATACTTTTGTGCGATTGAGTGCAATCATGACGCCATTGGTTTTGATATTTATTGGCTTGGCTGTAAAGCTGAGCAAACAAGGTTTAGGGACGGTAATTTCAATCTTATGCTGTCGAGCTGGTGTTTCGATATTAATAAGTGCAATCATTATTTCAGCCCTCGATTTATCGGTTCCGGGGGCTATTATGCTCGCCATTGTTTTTCCACTAAGCGCTTGCAGTTTTTGGCCCTTTGCCCATATGGCCGTTTTTAACCTTAAAGAAGAAGCGCAAGATATTGCAGCAGCTCAAAGAACTTTCGATACTGAGTTTGCCATTTTAGTGTTAGCCTGCTCACTGCCCTTTTCCACCCTACTTATTCTAAGCATTTTATCTACAGGTACACTTTTCACTGGCACCCCATTTCTAATCACTTTAGGCTTTGCATTATTGGGTTTAGGCACATTGCCGAACTTGATAAAGAGAGCATACTTCAGCCTTTCAAAGGGGCAAGGTGACCAAAAAGAAGGCCGGCTTATTGAACAACCAGACTAAGATGCTAGTCCATGAGCAATGGCCAATTGACGATGAATTTTAAACAATAGATTTTGAGGAAAATCTTAAACCCAATTCGATAAGGATTGGGTTTGTTTTTTTTGGTGTGCTTTAATATGAAACTGAAAAGGAATCATTTAAAATACTTTAGCTTAAAAAAAATGTAAACTGATAGAAAAAATAGGCAACATTACGTTGCAAAGTCTTTGATTGAAATGTCGGTGATACGTTCTCGCGTTTTTATCCTGATTGGTAGCGAAACCATCCGCGTTTTCACACATAAGATGCGAAGGAGCAAAAAATAGTTCGCCCCTAGAGCGCTTTTTCAGCTGTTCTGCTATTGCAATGGGGTGCACCCATTCCTATAAATAGTTCGCTCCGATGGGGCTTTGGGAGCGAAGACGTTAACTGTTCTTGTTGGTATTCTAGACTAACAATCCGCTTAAAAACGACTATTATCTTTTTTTTGAAATGAGCATTGAACGTGTCACAGTGCCCTTCCGCTTAGCAGACAGCGCTAAAACGAGGGCAGGATAACTATTCAAAACATGCCTAGGTAGTTGTTTACAGGCCTTCATTAAAAATAACTTACCTTCAGAATAGTATGACGAAAAAACAAAAAACACGAATCGCCAGAATAGTATTGGCCATTGGGACACCCATCTCCTTATTCTTTGTGCCGTGGATTTTAGTTTGGGCTTGGATATTACCACTGCCTGATTCGGTGCAAGGGCAAGTAAACGAAGCCGTTGATTACGAATTCGAGGGTATGATTGTCTATGTGGATCAGGCTGGCAGACCACCCGTCTTTTACGCTGGTGGCTGGAACAATAGGAACAACAAAACACCGGCTAACCCACAATCCTTATTCAAAATTGCCAGTATCAGCAAGTTATATGTAGCAGTAGCCATTACAAAGTTAGTCCATGATAAGCGTTTGTCTTTGGACGAAACACTCGCTGATTACTTTCCGGAATTAGTGGGAAGAATTGAAAATGCAGAAGAAATCACCTTGAGGTTAATGGTGCAGCATAGGAGTGGTATTCCCAATTACACCAGCAATCCTGATTTTTGGGAAGATCAACCCAATAGCAATGCAGAAAGACTTAAATATGCAATTGATTTGCCAGCTAACTTTAAACCAGATAAGGGTTATGGCTATTCAAACACCAATTATTTGTTGCTTCGCGAAATCATTGATAAAGTGGTGGGCTATGACCATTTCCAATACATCAGGGAAGAAATTTTGATTCCCCTGAATCTCAACAATACCTTCGGATCACTTAGCGAAGTGGATATAAACGATGTCATGAGTGGTTATTATATTGGTTATGAGGAAGATTTAAAAACGGAAGAAAATGGTATGTTAGCTACAGCAGAAGATGTCGGCATATTCTTACGGGCATTAAACGATGGTTCAATGCTTAATGAGGAGGAACAAGAAATCTATTCTTCCATCTACGTTTATGAACACACTGGTCTGCTTCCTGGCTATCAAAGTATTGCTGAATACCACAAAGACATCGACACAGTAGTCATTCAATTTATAAACACCACCAATTTTGATGGATACACTTTTAATTTATCGCAAATCGTATACAATCGTATTGTGAAAATCCTGAGAAAGAATGGCAATGGATTATAACCCGAATTAAAAGATAATCTAGCATCTTGAAATCAAAAGTATAAGAAAAGCAGCATCACTAATCATTAGACTTTACCACTTATGAAGCACTCCCTCTCCCTTCTTATCATTGTATTGCT
>JBLIES010000203.1:0-5993 GCA_047633135.1 Roseivirga sp. | reverse complement strand
GTTTCTGGATATTTAACCTGCTTCAAAAACACTAAACCAATCAAGGAACTTCCTAATGTGATGATGAAGAACAGGGACGCGAAAGCCGCTGCTGCATTTTCATTGAGCAGAAATAGAGAGGCACCTGTGACCAGTACCCATTCCCTCACGCCAATACCACCAGGCAATGAAATCGGTAAGGCTGCCGCTACTGAAGACACAAGGAAAAGGGTGAAGTAGTCAAGGTAACCTTCCGTAATCCCAAAGCTTTTCAACATAAAAAAGGCACAAAGCACTTGTAGACTTTGAACACCCAATGCTTGGAAATTGGTGATGTGACTGACTTTTTTAAACGTAGGAAAGACAAAGCGGACAAGGACATAATACAATGGATAAGCACTTATAAAACCGATCCACAATAAGAAGCCATAATTACCTAAAAGTTCATAACTCTCACCACCGATCAAAGCCAACAAGAAAGCTAAAAAGCCCAATGCCACCACACCACTTAGCCTATCTAATAGCGTGGCTGAAATCAAACCCTTTAATGGCGTTTTAAATTGCTTGTTCAATCGGTAAACTTTGTACCCATCACCACCAATTCCTCCGGGGAATACCTGATTATACAGCATGCCTACATAGTAAAGCTTCAGGTTAAATTTACCTTCTAGTTTTAAACCGAGAGCATTAAAAAAAAAATTGAGTCTGAAAGCACTGAGTATTTTCGAAGCATTGAAGGCGATCAACGCTAAGATCAACCACAAGGGATCAACCCCTAAAAGTCTAGACTTGTATTCTTGAACATCAATCTGCCCAAGTACAAAATAGACAGCGAGAACCGCTATAATGAGCTGTATGACAAACTTAAGAAGCTTTTTAAGCTTTGACTTTTCCAATAAATACTTCTTTTAGTCGGTAGACTTTCTTGTCTTGAGATTCGTAATAGGTCCTCATCATGAGCTCTGCAATAATACCAACAGTGATAAATTGAATACCTCCTAAAACGAGTATTGCTCCTAACAGTAATAGTGGTCTGCCCCAAATATCTTCTCCAAAGCCAAACTTGACAACCAACATATAAATATTGATGAGCATACCAGCAGCAAAGGTGAGAATACCCAAACCACCGAATAAATGCATTGGCTTTCTAAAATATTTCAGAAAGAAAATCATCAAAATCAGATCAGCCATCACTTTAAAGGTTCGGTTGATACCATATTTCGATTCTCCATGTATTCTAGCATGGTGAGAAACGTCCACCTCGGTCATCTCAGCACCTTGAAGTTTGGCCAACACTGGAATAAAGCGGTGTAGCTCACCGTACAAGCCAAGATTTTTAGCGATGTCCTTTTTATAAATCCTTAATGAACATCCATAATCAGAAAGCCTTACATCGGTCAGGTTGCGTATGATCCAATTGGCAATCATACTCGGAAATTTCCTCAAGATGAAGCCATCTTGTCTATTGGCCCTTACTCCTGCCACAACATCGAACTCACTTCCTTCTAGCTTGGCCAGTAATTTAGGGATATCTGCAGGATCGTTCTGCAAATCGCCATCCATAGTGACTATGTATTCGCCTTCTGCGGCATCGATTCCCGCAGAAAGAGCGGTACTCTGACCATAATTCTTGTTAAAAATCAAAAGTTTGGTGCGCTCATTCGCCACCGACCTAATGTTTTTGACAGTATCGTCCTTAGAGCCATCATCTACTAAAATGAGCTCATAATCAATGCCTTTTAAGGCTTCGTATTCTTTCTGACAAAGTGGAATTACATTGTCTTCTTCGTTGTAAACGGTAACAACAACAGATAACTTCATAGTATGACTTTCTGACTGCAAAATAAAGGCTTTCGCTTTTGAATACCTAACAAGCTTATTATTGAAAAAGAAGTTCTAATAATATCATTTTGTTAGATCCGCTCTTGATCGTTGTGCGTCCTTTCATGTTGCACCGTACCTGTATGAAGTGTTGCAGCAGGTTCGAATAACATTACCCAGACCTCTTCACCATCCTTAGTTCTTGGATTATGCTCTACTCCTTTTGGAACGATAATCATTTCACCTTCTTTTATAATTTCAGTTCTATCTCTAAACTCCATGATGAGCTCTCCTTTCCATACTAAAAAGAGTTCATCCTCATTTTCATGACTATGCCAAACGAACTCGTTCTTCAATTTAGCCAACTTAACAAGTTGCCCATTCAACTCTCCTATTATCCTTGGTTTCCAATGGTCATTGAATGAATTAAATTTCTCAAGTACATTTACTTTGGTATTCATCTGAGTAGATTTAAGTATTGATTCTTTCTAAAGAATAAATTTTGACCGTTTCTTCTTTCCCTCTTAAAATCTCTTCGCATTGAAATTGAATATTAAAAGTGTCTTGATCCTTCAATTTGATCAGGAATGATTCTGATATGAGAAAACTTTTCCCCAGGCTGTTACACATCTCTTGAATTCGGGCGGTGATGTTAACCGTATCGCCATGGTAGGCAATTTCTTTTTTGATTTCACCTACTTCCGATATTGTTACCTCGCCTTCGCTTGTTCCTGCCTTGAAGTTAGGTTCAATACCATATTTATTCAAGTAGTAGGGTTGCCTTTTCAAGAGTTGATCTTCAAAAGCCCAAAACGCCTTAATACAATGACTGTAGTCAAACTCACGGGCAGATTTCCAACTCAATACTACCTCATCGCCAACATATTGATACACTTCGGCATTATGATTTTGAACGACTCTCAAATCGAAAAAGCAATCTTGGATAAATTGGCTGTACTTGATATGACCAAGTTTTTCTGCTATCGTTGTTGACCCCCTCAAGTCAACAAACATAAAAACCCGATTTTCCACCTTAGGCGTATAAAAATCGCCAAAGATGAAACGCCTTAAATTCCCTTGGCCTAAAAGTAAATTGATTTGGCGTAAACTGGCTAAAATAAAGTTCACTAGTAGCGAATAAAAGAACATCAAAATAGCTGATGGGTAGAGAATGAATTCACCAAAATTGACTTCTTGCGTAAAGCCAATTGTGTATTTATAGTAATTAAATGCGGCTATCATCATTAAACTCATGATCAGGGTATTCTGCATTAACCCTAAAATTATCAGTTGCCAAAGCGGCATGCGTCTATAAAAATGGCGCTCAATTTTTATTTGGGTAAGACCAAATAAAACACCTGCTATAGGTCCAAAAGTCAATACCAATCTTAGCGCGTCATTAGGTTGTGGGTCAACAGGACCATCTATAGTCACGCCATAAGAGCGCAGGATCATCCAAAGACCAATGGCTAAAACCCACCCTATTACAAAATCTCGTACGATTATTAAATCTGATTTAAGCATGTTTAATGATAAGAGTCAATAGGCTTAAGTAAAACATTATCAGCAATTTTTCAGTAAAGCTAAAGGATTAACCATTTGTAACTGTACTGATTGAGTTAAATTATGGTTGAGTTAACACCGCATCTGCAGATGTAGATATAATTTTAATATATTGATCAATGATGAAAATCTGGAAAAATCGATTATCGTGGAAAATGATCATTGTTATCGTCATGACAATGTCATTTTTTTGCTCTTGTGCTAAAGAGGAGATAGATGACAGAGAACAGAAAGAGGAACTTCAGATTGAATTTATTGAACTTGATTCTCCTGATCAAATTATTCTGATTGAAGATTCAATCGTGAGGCCTCTATTGTATTCAAGAATAAGAGGAATAGACACCCTCCCCATCAATCTAAAAAAAGACAAATTCATTGCCGCCATACTTCCTGCAATTTTAGTTGCCAAGCACAGGATTGGCAAAAAACGAAATAGGCTTACTAATCTACTTAAGAAACCAAACTGGAACGAACAAGACAGTACCTTCTTCCTCTCTTTGTCTGAAGCTTACAAAACTAACAATGGAGAGGTGCTTTTAAACAGAATGAGAGTACACCCTAACAGTATTATTATTGCCCAAGCGATTATTGAAAGCGGATGGGGTAGCTCAAGAGTGTTCAGGGAGGCCAACAATATGTTCGGCATTTGGTCCTACAGCGCGAATGAACCTAGAATTGCAGCAAAGTTCAAAAGAGAATCTGAAACAATTTACTTGAGGAAGTATGGTGATTTTTCTGAATCGATTGAAGATTATTTTAAAACAGTTGGAAGAACAAGTGCTTATCGAGAGTTTAGAAGAGCTAGAGTCGATAGCTCAGATCCATATAAACTAATTAAATATTTAACACGTTATTCTGAAAGAGGAGAAGAATACGTGATTCAGTTATCGAGTATGATACGTTTTAATGAGTTAACTCAATATGATAATTACGTGCTCGACCCCTCCTATTTTCAAATGGTTGCTGTTAATTAATGAAAAGTATTTTTTCTATTCCCCTTCTTTTTCTAGGCCTAGGATTGTTTGCACAAAAGAATGAGGTTGTTTCTTTAGTCTATCATCGCTTTGGAGATGATCGGTATCCTTCAACAAATATTTCGTTGGCTACCTTCGAGGAGCAACTTAAGTACCTGAAAAATGCTGGTTTTGAAGGAGTGACCTTTTCAGATGCGATTAAAAAGCTTTCGGCCGACTCTGTAAGGACTAAAACCGTTGCCATTACTGTAGATGATGGCTACGCAAGTTTTTATGACAATGCCCTACCATTACTTAAGCAATACGGATTCACAGCGACATTATTCATAAATATCTCTACTGTCGGAGGTGGTGACTTTATGACTTGGGCACAAATTAAATCAGCCCAAGATCAAGGAGTAGAAATAGGTAATCATACTGATACGCATCCCTATTTTTTAGATGCCTCAGAACGAACGCGATTGAGCTTCTTTAGGCAGGAAGTAGAAAAGTGTCAAGTATTGATGACAGAGCAATTGGGTAAAGCACCTATAGTTTTTGCCTATCCTTATGGCGAGGTAGACCAAGGAATGAAGCCCATTTTAAAGGAAATGGGTTTTATTGGAGCTGCCGCACAAAATTCTGGCGTTATGCATGGCAAGACTGATTATTTTCAATGCCCAAGATTCCCCGTTTCAGAATCATTCGGTGGACTTAATCAATTCAAAGAAAAGGTAGAAATGAAGGCTTTAAAGGTAACCTCATCTGAAGTTATTTCGTCTGGCTATAATGGCAGTATAGACAAACCAAGAATCAATCTTGAATTTAAGGAAGAAGGGTTGTTTTTAGAATCGATGCAATGCTTTGTTCAGGGTAGTAAATGCGCTAAATCGATTCAAATACAACGCGATGGCATTGTGAAAATGGCTTTGAGGCCGCAGACTTCTTTATCTGCGAGGCGTACACTCTTTACAATCACAGTCCCTAATAATCAAGGTAACTGGCAGTGGTACAGCTTCTTGTGGGTGATTCCAAAGAGTGAGACTAACTGAATGAAATACTCTATATTGCCTTGAACTTAAAAAGATAAAAGTCACTTCCATTTAATGAGTAGCATAGTACATGACTTAACTTGATAATAAGCAAGTCAATTGGCTATATTTGCACTCCAAAATTAATCCCATGCGCCTCAGACAGTTAGCTCGAAAACTAGAAGTAAACCCAAATCGACTTCTAGAAATTTTACACGAAAACGGTCATACAGTAGAAAACGATCCCAACGTCAAGTTGAGCGATGAGCACGAAGAATTGATCAATAATACTATAGCGCCTAGAAAAAAGAGTACTCCAATAGTAGTGGATGTAGCGCAAGAGGAAGTCGTGCAAAAGGATGTAGTGCAAGAGGATGTAGTGCAAGAGGAAATAGTATTAGCAGAAGAAATAGCCCTTACACCTTCTCCTGAGAAGAAAATAGTCCCCAAGAAAATTAAATTGGAGGAGCCTAAGGCGGAGAAAGTTGAAGCGCCTAATGTTTATTCTCTGGAAAAGGAGATGGAGGAAAAAACAAAAGATGTAGAGTTAATCAAAGCGCCTAAACTAAAACTCGATGGGTTAAAAGTAATCGGTATGATTGAGCTTCCTAAACCAAAGTTAGTTAAAGCAGAAAAAGCACCAGAA
>JBLIES010000202.1:0-5997 GCA_047633135.1 Roseivirga sp. | reverse complement strand
TTTTGGGTGGAAGATGGGGCTCGAACCCACGACCCTCGGTACCACAAACCGATGCTCTAACCAACTGAGCTACAACCACCATTTGTTTGGGATGCAAAAGTCATGGATTTTAGATTAAATTCCAAAAAAAATGATCCGCTTTCTGAACTATATTTTTGTGACTGATAGATGGCAGGATGATTAATTATAAATCGCTCTTATCAAAGGCCTTGGTTTTTTAATCGTCAGCTATTCTTGACCTTCTAATACAAGCCATGTCTTTGAGTTCATATTATGCGTCACAAAAGCGCTAATTCTGCTGTTCTGTAACATTTTGAGTCGAAACTATCAATCATCGGTATACATCCCATTCTTATCTATCGAACCTTAACCGAGCCCCTGTGCGTATGTCTTGGATGCTTCCATGATCGTAAACATGACAACCAGAGACTATTGTGTGAACGATCTTTGATTTAAATGTATGCCCTTCGAAAGGCGACCAATTGCATTTCGCCAGTATATTTTTTCGATCGACTGTCCATGAGCTGTTGATATCTGCTATGGCTAAATCAGCATGATAACCTTCGCGCAAATAGCCTCTTCGATCAATTTCAAATAAGTCAGCGACCGCATGTGATGTTTTTTCTGCAATTTTCTCTAGGCTAATTTTCCCTTGATGATAGAGGTCGAGTAATGCCACTAACGAATGCTGGGCTAATGGCCCTCCCGAAGGCGCCTTAAAGTAAGTGTTCGATTTCTCTTCTAGCGTATGGGGAGCATGATCCGTTGCTATGACATCTATCCTGTTATCGATTACTGCTTTAAGAATTGCATCTCTGTCGGTGGCTTTTTTAACGGCAGGATTCCATTTTATAAAATTTCCTTTTAAAGCATAATCTTCATCTGAAAACCATAAGTGATGGATGCATGCTTCTGCGGTGATCCTCTTCTTTTTCAATGGAATCGTGTTGTCGAATAGCTCGAGCTCTTTAGCCGTTGATATATGAAGAATATGCAATCGGGCTCCTTTGCTTTTTGCTAGGCCAACTGCAAAAGAAGAAGATTCATAACAGGCTTCCTCACTTCTGATGATTGGATGTTGTTCAATAGGTACTTCTTCACCGTAACGCTCCTTGGCTTTGGCAATATTGGCGCGTATAACTTCTTCTGATTCGCAATGTGTGGCAATTAGGGTTGGGGCATTTTCAAATATAGATGCTAAGGTTTGACTGTTATCAACCAACATGTTGCCAGTAGAAGAACCCATGAAGATTTTAATCCCACATACGTTTTTTGGATCTGTTTTGAGTACCTCTGCAAGGTTATCGTTGGAGGCACCCATAAAGAATGAGTAATTAGCAAGGCTATTCTTTGCCGCTATTTGATACTTGTCTTCAAGCAATTCTTGAGTTAAAGCGTTCGGTACTGTGTTTGGCATTTCCATAAATGAGGTAATACCCCCTGCGACTGCAGCTCTCGATTCAGAGTAGATATTTCCTTTGTGAGTAAGTCCGGGCTCTCTAAAGTGGACTTGATCATCTATCAAGCCAGGAAAAATATGTAAGCCTTCGGCATCGATGGTTTTATCAGCATTCATATGCTGTAGATTTGTGTCTATTTTTTCTATAATTCCGTTATTGACGAATATGTCGGCTTCGAAAATTTGATTTTCATTGACTATTGTTCCGTTGAGGATAAGTAAGCTAGACATAACTAAGTTTTTTATTGTGTTGTGGGTTAACGTAATTGCAAGGTATTACCAAATATTTCCTCTGCAATCTATGATCGAAGAAAACCTTTCATTCGAAGCGCTTAAATTAAGCCGTCAGTTCCTTAACGCAATCGAGGACTTAAACTACACTGTGCCATCTCCAATTCAAAGAAAGGGCATTCCGATCGCTTTGTCTGGGCACGATTTAATGGGGATTGCACAAACAGGAACTGGCAAGACAGCTGCTTTTGTATTGCCAATTCTCATGAAGCTGAAGTATGCGCAAGGAGAGCACCCTAGGGCACTGATTCTAGCGCCTACGCGAGAGCTAGTGATGCAAATCGATGAGAACGCTAGGGCTTTAGCAAAATACACAGACCTTCGGATCGTCTGCTTGTATGGTGGGCTCGGTCCGAAAACGCAGATAGACAATATTAAGGCGGGTGTTGATATCATCGTAAGCACTCCTCAAAGATTCCTCGATATTTATCAAAAAGGTATTATTCATACCAAGATGATTAAAACTATGGTATTAGATGAGGCCGACAAGATGATGGACATGGGTTTTGCGGGTCAAATTAAGAGCGTCTTAGAGATTGTCCCTACAAAAAGGCAAAATATGCTCTTCTCCGCTACGATGTCTGACAAGGTGATCAGATTGACAGAAGAGTTTTTAGAGTTCCCTGAGAAGGTTGAAATAGCGCCTCAGGCCACTGTGGTCGATACCATTAACCAAAGTCTTTATGAAGTCCCTAACTTTAAAACCAAAATTAATCTGTTAGAGCATTTACTGAATGAACCTGAACTCATAAGGGTAATTGTTTTTACGAAGACACGGGTAAATGCTGATAATGTAGCGAAGTTTTTAGACAGAAGAGGGCTCGGTCCAGTACGAGTGATTCATGCAAATAAAGGTCAAAATTCACGCATCAACGCGATGAGTGAGTTCAAGGAAGGGAGCGTTCGAATATTGGTTTCTACTGATGTTACCGCCAGAGGAATGGACATAAGCATGGTGAGCCATGTGATTAATTTTGATGTCCCCTTGATTTTAGAGGATTATGTACACAGAATCGGGCGAACGGGTAGGGCGAATAACAGCGGTATTGCGATCACTTTTGCCAATCCATTGGAATTATTGGCAGTTGCAGAAATTGAAACGCTTATCCAGAATACAATTAATAGGAATGATATCCCGGCCAGGGTTGTCATTGAAAAAACACCGTTTATTGAATCGCAAGAAATGCTCAGGGCGATAGACAATATTAAAAAGAAGGACGATCCTGATTTTAAAGGTGCTTTTCATGAAAAGAAGCATAGTTATGCATCTGCTTCAAAAACTAAAGGCAAAAAGGAAAAGCCGAGAAGGAAATTCTCTGGTAAACGAAAGTAAATCCCATAAGCTTTCTTTAAATTAACATCGGTTTTAAATTCAAACAACATGAAAAAAATGAACATTTTAATGATGTTAAGTCTGGTCGGCTTAATAGCAACGGTCAATGTCAATGCGCAAAAAAGAGGCGAATTCCACATAGACCAATCATATGCCATAGAATCTAATGGCACACTATATCTAGATTCTGATGATGCAAAGGTGACTGTTACGGGTAGTGACCGTACAGATGCCCATGTGAAAATTGATAGAGTAAAAGAAAGTAAAGGGTTTTCTTCCAGGAGTGCTGAGTTCAAAGTAGATGTAGAGAGTAGAAATGGTAACTTATATGTAAGGGAACGGAGCAGGAACGGAGTGAGTGTTCAGGTGGGTTATTCAAGAACAGATTATAGCATAGATATAGCGCTTCCTCTAGGGGTGTCTCTTAAAATAAAAGGCGATGATGATGACTACGTCATTAGAAATATTGAGGGCCGAATTTCGATGGAGACGGAGGATGGTGATATCGAGTTGATCGACTGCAACAGTAAAGACTTTCGATTCGAAATCGAGGATGGTGATCTTAAGATTGATGGTGGAAGTGGTTCTATTTCAATCGATATCGAAGACGGTGATGTCGATTTAAGAGGTGGTGCTTTTGATCGAATGGAGTTAACTACAGAAGACGGTAATTTAATCTTAGAAACTTCGATAGCCGACAATGGCTTTTACGATATCAAAGCAGAGGATTCTCGAATTGATTTTATTGTCACCAAAGGAGGAGGCGAATTCCTTGTTTTGAAAGACGATGGAAGTCTACGCGCAAGTACTGACTTTGAAATGATCGAAGAAAGCGACCATCGCTCTATCGTTAGACTCGCTGGTGGTTCTGCCAAAGTAGAAATTAGAACTGATGATGGTAGAGTCCGATTGTCGAAGAATTAGTGAAAGTTTTATCGCGATAAAGATTTTGGTGTCATTTCAATATCTTTCTAACTAAAAGTGGAATCCTACTAGGGTTCCATTTTTAGTCTTAAAGGGTTTGGTAAATGGCAAACTGTTTATTGTATTGAATTCTTTACCTGTACGCTCATCATTGGGTTAAGATTTCTACATCGATAAAGTGCGCAATAACTCTTACGCGTTATCATTTCTTTAAAGTATAAAATAGCAAAAGGGGTTCTTCAACGTCATCAAGATTATTAATCAGCTCCTCAAAATCTCTAGACCATGCATTCTTATTTATATAGTAGTTTTTTTGTTCTTGAGTTATATTCTTAAAAAAACTAACAAGATTTTTATCAATTACTGTAACACATTCTTCTCCATTTGCCGAAATTGGAAAACCAAAAGCAGGGAGGTTGGGTACATCGAAATCTATTTTAGAGCCAGCATAAGTGATGTTATCCTGTCTTTTATGAAAAACCTTTAGAGCTGATTTACCATGTTTTTGATACTCCACTGAAATCCAATTGTTAGTGACAATATGAGAACCAAAACTAAATAGTTTATTTGTACCATTTAATCCATCTAAGAACCGATCAGTTGATTGCATAAAATCTTCTTCTTTGATCTGGTATTCACCAATATCGAATTCAGCCAATTGATTAAAGATTATTGTGTCTGCCACCTGTTCAATCTCATAAAGTTGATTCTTATACCTCGGAAGGTAAGAGGTTTTTCGGTAATTCTCTCTGAAATAGTCTCTTGCGTAGAAATCATTTTTTTGTATTTCTGGTGAGTGCTTAAATAGCCCTGTTATTGGTATAAAATTCGTATCAGCTATTATTAGATCTTTATCGTAATAAAACTTACCTAGATGCTCGTTCGGAGCATGATGCGCGAAGTTAACATAATATTCTGGGGATATTTTCCGAACATTAGCGACTCTAAATGGCACACGCTTTTCTTTCTTAAATCTACCTTCAAAATCAAAAATTAAAGATTTAGCTCGTCTTCCGTCAAAAATCAAAATTTCTTGAGATTCAAAGTTGACAACAAAATCGTATAAAGATTTAAATTCTCCAGGGCCATCTCCGTGATTATTTAAAACAAAAATTTTCTCATCTGTAACTCTATCAAACGCTTGAACTGATTCTGAAATATATTTGTCCATGACGAAAATGTAATTCTCGTTAAATACTATTTTGTCTATTTCACCTATAAAGTTGTTATCGGAATCATCTAATTTCAAAAATGAAAAGGTATCAATGATTGAAGACAGCTGGATAGTTTCACCATAGTATCCATTCAGGTTGATTTCGGTTGCGCTATCTTTAAAAATTTTCCATCGTTCAGTAGGTTCGGAATCAGATGACCATCCAAATTTGCTATCATTGTTATTAAGACTTTTTTCATTCTCACATGAAAGCGTAAGACTAAGAGTGCTTAGTAGAAGCACTCCAAGTGTAATATTTCGAACTTGTAGCTTCATAAGGTACTGTGCACCCCACTGGCCTTACAAAAATCAGAAATGCTTAAGGTCCACCCATCAACACATATTCTTTTTGGACCGGGATAAGTTGCCGAATAAGAACCGGCAAGAGGTAAAGCACCACCACCAAGAGTGAACGTCTTTGTCACTGTGCATTCAATGATAGCCGATTCCCAAAACCAACTACCTTCGTCATCTTCTGATGATTGTGCATTGGATTGCTGGATAAAACTTCCAATGAAAATGGCAATAAACAGGCATGTTGTTTCTACTCTTGTCTTCAATGAAACTTATATTTAAGTGGCATAAATAATTTGTTTTTAATTATAGATGTTAAAAATAATAAGAGCAAATAAATAGATAAATAATGTGAAAAAAAATGAATATATTTTGTTTGAAGACAATACATCAGAAAGCAAAGTGTGTTAGTCCGGCCTATGAAATGATTTTATTAATTTGTGTTGCAAAACATTTCTGTTTTACTCTAACAGGTTGTTTTAT
>JBLIES010000201.1:0-6040 GCA_047633135.1 Roseivirga sp. | reverse complement strand
TATTAATATCTTTTTTACTCATCACTTAAGTTTCAGCGAAAGTACAGTGCGGGAACCCCCCAACCTCACCGTCAATCTCATGTTTACTCATCACTTAAGTTTCAGCGAAAGTACAGTGCGGAACCCCTCAACCTCACCGTCAATCTCATGTTTACTCATCACTTAAGTTTCAGCGAAAGTACAGTGCGGGAACCCCCAACCACACTATTAATATCTTTTTTACTCATCACTTAAGTTTCAGCGAAAGTACAGTGCGGGAACCCCCAACCACACTATTAATATCTTTTTTACTCATCACTTAAGTTTCAGCGAAAGTACAGTGCGGAACCCCTCAACCGCACTTTCGATCCAAGCCAAAAGGCAAAGCTCTAGTCATCACTTGGTGTAACCGGGCGATTTGAACTTCTAGTATAAGTTACAAAGTCGAAAGGGAATTTATGTTTGTCGTCTGATTCATGATGGATTCTTTCGGTTTCCTTCCAGTCGTCTGCATTGTAGTTGGGGAAGAAAGTATCGGCATCTTCAATGGTGGTATCCACTTCTGTAATCAACATTTTATCGACAAGCCCATTTTTAATGGCTTCAGTATAAATTTTTCCGCCACCAATGATCATGGCTTCTTCCAAATCTTTGTCCTCACAAATGGCCAAAGCATCAGGTAAACTATGGACCACATAATGACCTTCTGGCACTGTGTAATCTTCATTAGTGGTGATCACAATTGACGTGCGCTTAGGCAGTGGATTTGGCATGGACTCATAGGTTCTTCTGCCCATGATGATGTGCTTACCAATGGTGACTTGCTTGAAGAATTTGAAATCATCTGGAAGTCTCCATAGCAAGTCATTGTCTTTACCAATGGCGTTGTTGTTTGCTGTTGCGACTACTATTGTCTTTATCATAGCTGTGTTCCTCTTAAAAATGATCCAATATCCATTCTCTTTTTACCTTCCATTTGTAAATCGGTAATGGCAATCGCATTGCCTCCAGTTTGTACGTGGAGGTAGGTTTTATTGTCCGTCACGTATTCTCCTGGCTTTTTATCGGTGCCTGAAAAATCAAGTTTCTTTGTCCCAAAAATCTTGAAGTTTTTTTCATTTAAAACCGTCCAGGCGGCTGGGTAAGGCGAAAGCCCACGGATAAAGTCGTACACTTCTTGAGAGGACTTTGTCCAGTCGATTTCGCAAGTCTCTTTAAATATTTTTGGAGCGTGTTTAATCTCCACGGCAGTATCTTGCGACAGTTGCGGATAATCATTGGCTTCAATGGCTTTTACTGTTTTTAATACCAAGCCCGCACCGCGTTCCATCAATCTCTGATACACATCGCCCACAGTGTCTGCTTCTTCAATTGGTTCTTTCTCCTGAAAAATCACATTTCCAGTGTCTATTTCATGTTTAAGGAAGAAGGTAGTAACACCAGTTTCTTTTTCCCCATTAATGATTGCCCAGTTGATGGGTGCTGCACCTCGGTATTGTGGAAGCAAAGAGCCATGCAGGTTGAAAGTACCAATTTCTGGCATGTCCCAAACCGCAACAGGAAGCATTCTGAAGGCCACTATAATTTGCAGGTTGGCATTATAGCTTTTCAATTCCTCTAAAAATTCTGGCGACTTTAAATTGGTGGGTTGCAAAACGGGAATGTGCTGTGCTACCGCATAGTCTTTCACAGGCGTTGTGGTGAGCTTTTGGCCTCGACCTTTCGGACGATCAGGCGCAGTGACCACCGCCACTACCTTATAGCCATGCTCTACCAATATTTGTAAGCTAGGAACGGCAAATTCTGGCGTTCCCATGTATATAATTCTTAAGTCCTGCATTTATTTAAAATCCTTGTAAAGCAAATATTGTTTTCGTTTTGCCTTGTATGTGTTCAATTCTTTTTGCCAAGTGGCTCTAATTTCAGCCTCGGTCATGCCTTTCTCAATTTGTTCTTTCAAACTTTTTGTTCCCGCCAATAGGGTTAAATAATCTTTAAAAAAGTCTGGTTCTTTCTTGAGAGCATTGTAATAGGTGATTAAGTACCGAAGGCTAAACTCTCTTGGTGAGCCTGCACCAGATAGGTTTTGTCCGAAGCACTCTTCGCCTTCCAATGGGGGATATTTAGAGCCTTCATTAGGTTGTGGCGTAAAAGCAAACGAACCCAATTCGAATTTTGGGTGGCCAATTACTTCGAACGGAAAATCAGTTCCACGGCCGACACTTACAACCGTACCTTCGAAAAGCCCTAAAGAAGCATAGAGTGCAATTGCATTGTCAGTCGGTAAATTGGGGGAAGGTTTAACTGGCAATGAATAAGTAACATTATGATCCCATTTTTCCATTTTAATCACTGTCAAATCGGCTTTGACACTGCCTTTCAGCCAGCTTTCTCCATTAATCATTAGCGCCAATTCGCCTACAGTAAGGCCATGCACAATAGGGATTGGGTGCATGCCAATGAATGAATTAACGTCATCATCTTTCACGGGCCCATCGATGTACATGCCATTGGGATTGGGCCTGTCCAGCACGATTACCTTTTTATTGTTTTCGGCTGCGGCTTCCATTACATAATGCATGGTACTTATGAAGGTGTAAAATCTTACGCCTACATCTTGGATATCGAAGATGAGCACATCCACATCTGCCAGCATTTCAGGGGTTGGTTTTTTGTTGCTACCATAAATAGAAACTATTGGGATGCCTGTTTTCCCGTCTTTTGAATCCTCTATTTTTTCTCCGTCAGGGGATTCTCCACGGAAACCATGCTCTGGAGCCATCACTTTCTTAATGTCAATTCCCAAAGCGTAAAGCGAGTCGACTAAATGTGTGGTACCAATTACCGATGTTTGGTTCACCACAAGCGCAACACGTTTACCTTTGAGTAATGGAAGATATTCGGCAGTTCTTTCTGCCCCAACTTTTAAAGGAGTTTGCACTGCTTCGCAATTGCTGCAAAAAAATAAAATTAGAAGAGCAGATAGCAGTCTATTCATAGGGTTCGTTATATTTGAAATTAAACGCAGCAGTCAAAATTAACCATATTCTTGAACCTCCCTTATTTCATAGCAAAAAGAATCAGCGATCCAGGGGATAACAGTTTTTCTGCTATCATCCATAAAATTGCTATTGCCAGTGTTGCGCTTGGTTTAGCCATAATGATGATTGCTTTTTTTGTGTTGGGTGGCTTTCAGAATAATATCAAAGACAAGATATTTAGCTTTTCTGGGCATATCCAGATCAAGAAGTATTCTATGAATAACTCTTTTGAAGAAGAACCCATTGTCATTTCAGAAGAGCGAATGGAATCTATTTTGGCCGACCCGAAAGTAGATTACCTACAAGAGTTCGCCCATAAACCGGGCTTGCTAACTAAGGATGACGAGGTTTTTGGGCTGCTTTTCAAAGGGATTTCTCCCTCTTTCAACGCTGAGCTTTTTGATAATTATATGATTGAAGGCCGTTTTATCACACTCAACGATTCTGTACTGAGTAATGAGGTAATGGTGAGTGAACGCATGGCTAAGAAAATGAACCTGAAATTGGGCGAACTGGTCGTGAGCTATTTTATTATGGACCCACCTAAGAACAGGAGGGTGGAGATTGTAGGGATTTACAATACAGGCCTCGATGCCTTTGATGAGCGTATGATGGTTGGCGATATTAAAATGATTCGCGGATTGAATGGCTGGGCAGCGGATGAAGTGGGTGGCTATGAAGTTTTTCTTAAAGATGTAGATACCATTGTGGAGGCTGATGATGAAATTTCAGCGAAACTGAGTGTAGAGCATTACACAGAGAAAGTAGACGAAAAGTACATGAATATTTTCGATTGGCTGAACCTCTTGAGTCAAAATGTAAGCATTTTTATTTGGCTTATTCTGCTAGTCGCCTCTTTCAATATGGTGTCAGTTTTGTTCATCTTGATTATGGAACGCACGCACATGATTGGTACTTTTAAAGCCATTGGCGCTTCGAATAGCATGATCAGAAGGGTATTTGCTTACAACGGAATGCGACTGGTGATTAAGGGCTTATTGGTTGGGAATACCATCGCGTTAGGCTTTGCCTTTCTGCAAGATCAATTTCATTTGATTCCTCTTGATGCCGAGAATTACTATATGGATTATGTGCCGATATTTTGGAATTGGCCAGTAACAATTGGACTCAACTTGCTGACTTTACTTCTGGTGGGTTTTGTATTGATTATTCCTACTGCGATTATCGCTAGGATAGACCCGGTTAAGGCGATTAAGTTCGATTAGGCGGATTCTTTTTTATCAAGATTATTTTCTTCTTCCAATTCGAAATCTCTTCTGTATGTTTTGAATAGACTGCCGATTTTGATTTGCATTACACCTAAAACAGCTTCTTTAATAATGCCACCGCTCATTTTTGACTTACCTTTGGTGCGATCTGTGAAAATGATGGGCACTTCACCCACTTTAAACCCAAATTTCCAAGCCAAAAACTTCATCTCAATTTGAAAGGCATAGCCCATAAAGCGGATTTTATGAAGTTCTATCGTTTCGAGTACATTTCTTCTGTAACATTTAAATCCCGCAGTAGTATCGCGAATTGGCATTCCTGTAACCACCCTTACGTAATGGCTGGCGAAAAACGAAAGCATGACCCTACTCATAGGCCAGTTAACCACATTTACCCCGGTTACATACCGCGAGCCGATGGCTACATCGTTTCCTTCTACTTTACAAGAATTATATAGTTTATTGAGATCTTCAGGGTTGTGAGAGAAGTCCGCATCCATTTCGAAAATATAGATATAGTCCTTTTGTAATGCCCATCTAAAACCATGAATGTAGGCTGTTCCCAAACCTAATTTCCCACTTCGTTCTTCTAGATGAAGCCTTTTGGGGTATTGAGCCATTAAAGATTTAATAATCAGGGCTGTGCCATCAGGCGAATTGTCGTCTACTACAAGTAACTCGAAATCAGATGGCTGAGAAAGTACTGCATGAACAATATCAGCAATATTCTCTTTTTCATTATAAGTAGGAATAATGACTAAGCCGTCTCTCATCGTGGGGTTATAAAATTAGCTAAACAGCCGTTTTTGCGGCTTGCGTTTAATAAATTACTATTTTTAGGGTATTGGGTCTTATATCTAGATAAGTAAAGAACGACAAAATTAAAGAATAGTTAATGACTGTTACGGAACAAAGTGTTAAAAATAATAAATGCATTTTTATGGATAGGGATGGTGTTCTTAACCAAGAACTTGGTCGCCATATCATGAAACTAGAAGAGTTTGTAATTCCTGAAGATGTACCTGATGGACTAAAAAGGCTGAAGTCTGCTGGCTATAAATTGGTAGTGGTAACCAATCAAAGTGGGATTGCCCGCGGATATTATGATGAAAAGTTGGTGGATGACTGTCATAACCTTCTTCAAGCAGCCTGCGATAACGCAATTGATCAATTTTACTATGCCCCGTTGGTCGACAGTGTTAGTAAATCACTGATGCGAAAGCCGGACTCTCTCATGTTTGAAAAGGGGATTGCCAAGTTCGATATTGACCCGAATGCATCTTGGATGATAGGGGACAAGGAAAGAGATTTGGTACCGGCCAAGAAGTTGGGCATCAAAAGGATTCAGATTATGGCTTTGGTAGAAGAAAGCGAACTGGCCGAGTATAGAGTACATACATTTACTGAGGCAGTTGACTTAATTCTGGGGGAATCGCTTTAGTAAAAGAGGCTCATTCGGTGCAACCGAACGAGTGTTGTTAAGGCAACGGATTCAGTATTAAAGATAGATCAAGGATAGATTTTCAGGTTCATCCTGAGTTTTGGAGTGTTCACCGATATTTTTTGCGAGACTTTGACTCATGTTTCACCTTTGGGTCAAACAAAATCAAAAACTCAAAATATTTCAATTATGAAAAAGAAATCGAAAGTCATAGCAGCACTGGTCACGCTCATTTTTTTGATGAGCTCTTGCGTCTATTCCCTTTTCCCGATTTACACCGAAGACACGCTAGTGTACTTGCCAGAACTTATTGGCACTTGGAAAATGGGGGAAGATCCTGATGATTATAT
>JBLIES010000200.1:0-6156 GCA_047633135.1 Roseivirga sp. | reverse complement strand
ACAGAACCTAACAAAAGCAGCACACTCAATATCCGTAATTTCGTGATACTTGTATCCGCTGATATGTGCCTAAAACACTGAATTTTTAGCGTCAGCTTGGCAATTACCTTTAAGAGCAAGTACTCCTCCACAACACTCTCCACGGCTTTGGCATTAGCAATAATCAAAAAAGCAAAAACAAGAAATTCATCGCCTTTATGTTTCTCCACTTAGACTTAGACTTATGCTTATTGTTGCCCCCCCCTTATTGATAGCATTCCTTTTAAGCTAGAAAAGGACAATAGCATCTCTACCTATCTTAAAGTCATCCAGCCGAATTCACTTTGTTTTTTAATTCAGACAGGGGCAAGTGAGAGGGTTATTCATACTAAACTCTTAGCCATGGTTAATGTGAGTCTTGGTTCTATCAAATCCAATAGGACAATCACGGGCGTAATTCAAGGGTAATTGAGCAAGGGAAATTCAATTTTATGGGGAGCTCAAGCATCAAAATCTTGAAATCATCTCTATCCCATACCCTATTGAAAATGGGATGGAGTTTTAGGCTTAAGCCTGATGCAAGGCTTTGTCGTGAAAGCAGATTGCAAAACGCATCATCTTCGGCTCGAAATCAATACCACTTCAGGTAGAATCATTGATATTTCAGCAAGCCACGTAAACACTTACAAACTATTAAATGTCTACCCTCCGGCTTTTGCTAAATCAACTGTCACAAATGCTGATTGGAGTATGTAACTACTCTGAGCCATGATTCCCCTGTTGTCACTGTTTCTCGTTTTTAGCGTATTAACCTTCCCAGAGGTTGCGCCCAAATCAAATTTAGCGGTATGAATACCCATGACATTAATGGGATCATTCGTCACTGGTTTCTCAAAAGGTTTAACTTGATTTTAAACACGACTTTTTGCCTCTAGCGCCAAAGAATGACTTACATTTGGCAAAATACATACTTTTAACCAAGCAACCGTAGCTGAGAATGCGTGAAATCACACTTAGTTCATCGTTGAATCAAGAGTTTGTCCCTGCTTTATCAAACCTGATTTTATTACAGAGAATTTACTAAATAAGACAGAACGACTCTTACAGGGGACCATATATTTAACAACATATTTAAATGAACACAATAATTAATTTTTGTCCAACCGGCATGGTTCCGACAAAAAAAACGAATAAAACTATACCCATATCATCAACCGAAATTATTGAGCAAACGCATGAAGCTTATGAAATAGGCATTTCCATGGTTCATTTACATGCCAGACAAGAGGATGAGCAACCTACTTATAAAAAATCGGCCTATGCAGACATTGTAGAGGGTATAAGAAAAAACTGCCCTGACTTAATAATTTGCTGCAGTACTTCTGGAAGAAATTTTCCTTTGCTCGAACAACGATCAGAGGTGATAGAGTTATTACCAGACATGTGTTCACTCACATTGTCTTCACTCAATTTTCAAAATGCAGCTTCCTTAAATGCACCTTCGGTTATAGAGAGTTTATTAGATAAAATGATTGCCCATGGGGTGAATCCAGAATTGGAATGTTTCGATCTTGGAATGATTAATTATGGTAAATATTTATTGAAAAAAAAGAACATCACTAGCCCCTCTTATTGGAATTTGATTTTTGGAAATATAGCTGGATTTCAACCTACATTTAATCAAATAGGAACAGCCGTGAGCGAAATTCCTGAGGGTCATTTTATTGCCCTTGGAGGAATAGGGAAACATCAGCTGGAGACAAACTCTCTCGCTATTGCAGCGGGATTGGGCGTTCGCGTTGGTTTAGAAGACAACAATTGGTTTGACAACAACAGAACCATTATTGCTACGAATACTAGCTTAATCAAGCGGATACATGAACTAATGGCACTCAATCAAAAAGAGCTTATGCCTAGCCGAGCGTTGAACCTCTATAATAAAGGGAATGGAAGAAGATAAAACCTTACATGTTTTAGGCTGTGTACCTAGCTTGCTCAATATCTTATTTGAATTGGCTGAAGAGGCAAATGGCATGAACTCTTTTCGTATTCTCCAAAACATGGAGGTAGATACTTCAAAGCATTTCAACCCTCTTAAAGAATGGAATGTAGAAATATTTGAACTCTACAAAACAAAAAGGGAATTGAACCCACAAGGCAAATATGCTCTTTCCGTAGTGGGTACCAATGCTAAGAAAATTGTCTACGATACATTCAAGATACTAATCCAAATGGAGGATGAACAGTTTATCAATTTAATTCACCCAACGAGCTACATATCAAGGTCTGTTCATCTAAATTATGGTTTACAAATAGAGCCCTTAACTACAATAGCAGCTTGTACATCAATTGGATTTGGCGTTAATATTAAACGAAATTGTAACATTGGACACCATTGTGAAATTGAAGATTTTGTGACCATTAACCCCGGTGTAACCTTAAGTAGCTTTGTTAAAATAGGCAGCCAAACCATGATCGGGTCTGGTACATCTATAAAAGACGGCATCTCTATTGGGAAAAACGCTGTCATTGGGGTCGGAAGCGTTGTGGTTAAAGACATTCCTGACAACTCTATTGCTTATGGAAATCCATGCGTGGTGCATAAAATAAATGCATAAAAGAGGGAATCGATCAGTAGACAATCCACCTCACACAACAACCAACACAATACCCTTCATAAACACCACTATCCAATTCTCCAATCAACGGTGAACCCTCTCCACAAGGGTATTTTTAGTGCGATTAGTGAGCTGTACATCAAGCCATCGCCTAGAACTTAAACCTTGTTCAGTGAGGGAATGCTCTAACCCAAACCATTTTTAAGCCTTTTGAGCTGTCAGCTCCCCATCAAGTACAAACAATGACCTTAATCGTTGCCATGTGATGCTAATAAAGAAACATAACTCAATCCATCAATTAAATTAATCTAAGACCAATTCAGAATTTACTCATTAATTACATTCCTCACTTCTTTTTAAAAAGTTAAAAAGCACTTAGATTGAGCTATTAAAAAGAGACAAGCAACAATTATACACCAGGAGTCCACACCTCTGTGTGTTGACTCAATTGCAACAGAGAATTGAAGTATGAAATCTGAAGATTTTTTTTAAAACTAATATTTAACACTACACACTAATGGATACAAGCAAAATTGAGAGTGTTTCTATCTATCCTCCTATTGGGATAGCTAGAATCGGAAATTCGCCAGAATATTTTTTAGCATCAGAAGTACCGGGTCTTGAGCCAGATCCATCCAATGGTTATAAAGATGCTGAAGGACGAATCAAAAAGCAGGCGGTAAAGTTTAAGGTCTATGCTTTTGATAAAGAAGGAGCAGTATTGGGTGAAATCACCAATGAAGTCGCAAAGATCAACTGGCACGTGCACGTGGCCAATTTGAAGCCCGCATGGTATATGTTCAATAATGCCTTAGATCTGCCACAAGCTGGCATTCCTTCTGCCTATAGAAATAGCACTGAAACTGATCGATCACAATTAGCCATCAAACCAAAACCCATAGCAATAGCCGGTGAGAATCTTACTGACGAAATATATAATTTCGATGACGGTGAGTTTTATGGTAAAAAAGTCAACCTAGGAAAGGTACAGACAGACACTTTGGGCAGGGTGATTTTTGTGCCCGGTAGCGGAGATGCTCAGTCAGAAGGGAACATACCCCCCACTACTTTTGCCAATAATGAAGGTTGGCATGATGACACCTGTGACGGTGTAGTACGTGCTACGGTAGAAATTAATGGTAAATCACTAGAAGCCACTCCTGCAATGGTCGCGGTAACGCCACCTAACTTTGGCCCCGGGCTTTTTGGTGTCGTCACAATGAATGATGTAGTGCAAGACCTCTTTATTAGAGAAATGAATTATCCAGATCCTGCTGCTGACGGAGTCGTGTTTTATGAACACATCTATCCGTTTTTAGAAAGAATGACCAATACTCAGTGGGTAAACGAAGGCTTCTCAGTCCTTTTTGGTCACAATTCACCATCAGACTTTACAAGTCCTACCTTGTTGAAAATGTTGGAAAACCCGTCAGATGAAACTAAAAACGTCAGAGCAAAAGTACTCGGTTGGTTTAGAGACCCCAATTCTCAGGAATTTGAGCCGCAACAAGTACCGCCATTCTATGGTGATGGATTTGGAGAATATGTGGGCCTTGCGATTGTAGACCTTCCGATTACAAAGACACAATACAGTAGGCTGAAGAAATGGGCAGAAGGAGACTTTACCACAGGGCAAATAGTGGCTAAAAAAGAATTTGATAAGCTGAATCTGAGTGAGCAAATAGAAGCCCTTAATCAGGCGCCATTAGAAGAATGTTTAGGAGGCCCATTCCATCCGGGTATTGAACTCACATGGCCAATGCGCGTGAAGATTATGTGGGCAGCGCCTTACAGGCTAAATGTCGTAGCCAAAAATGAAGATACAGACTTAGATTTTGGTGCTCTTCTCTCACCTCAAATCGCACTCAGTAAAAATGGCCCATTGTCTAAAAGTGGCCCTGGCTCTTTGACCAGGTGGCTGGGCGTACCTTGGCAAACAGATGAAGCAAGCTGTCTTTCTGGCTATAATCCTTCTACCTATTTACCAATCCCTTCTTTTTGGGCTGCACGTGTGCCAAATCAAGTATTGAGTCAAGACGGCTTTGAAAGGGTAAAAGACCACAATGTGAATATTGCTCAAAGACTGAAACACTTTGATTACAGACAAGATTGGCTGCGAGATTTAGGCACCCAATACTTGAGTAAAATTGATAATATGGTTCATAAATGGCACAACCTCGCGATTGTCGAAAAACAGGAAGAGCACATAGTAGATGCTTCAGGCTTTTTACCAAAAGTGGCTTGGGTAGAATCAGGCAGACCTTTGCCTTTAGCTGACCCCAGTTTTGAGCAGGTGGTGTACGCTGAAGAAACGATTCTTGATGCAGTCAATCAAGAGGAGAAGGATGCTAAATTATTGGCGACCAAAGTGGCGAAGCGCTCTGCGAGACCTAAATTGAACAGGACAGCAAGTAGTACAACTTATGGGCGTGGCGAAAAGTAATTTACTTGGCGTGCAAGCAGAAAATTATCAAGTAATGATAGTGGGAGCAGGTCCAGCAGGGCTTGCTGCCTCTTTAACCTTGTCAGCGTATAACATCTCACACTGTCTGATCGATGCGCATACTGCAGCCATTCAAAAACCTGGGGATGCATTACCCCCGAATGCAAAGCCATTACTTAAACAGCTGGGAATTCTAGGTTTATTAGAAGACGCACAGCACATTCCGTATTATAGCAATAAGAGCAGTTGGGGCACCGCTGACCTCCATGAAAAAGAACTCATTGATGGTGTTTACGGACATGGTTATTTACTCGATCGTTCACATTTTGAAAACCAATTAAGAGCGCTTGTTCATAAGAACCAGACTCGTTTCTATGCAGGCTATAAGTTAAAGAAAGTACAAACCAGGGCTCATTTAGTCGAGGCGGAGCTTCAAACAGATACAGACAATCAAAAAATAGAGGCTCAATACATCATTGATGCCACAGGGAGAAAAGCCTCCGTGTGCCGTCATTTTGGAATACAGAAAGAGGAATTGGACAGTCAGTTGACTGTTTCTTTTTGGCACCAACCCAAACAGAAAATTGCTCGGCAAATTTGGATTGAAGCCACTGAAAACGGTTGGTGGTACCTTGCCCCCAATGCAAACCATCAAGTGAATTGCATGTTCTTTACGCTGAAAGAACTCAGCCCACAAGGGAATGAAATGGCGCCTTTTTTAAGAGATGAACTCAGTAAAACAATTCACATCAAGAAAATAATTCAACCTACCGAGCAAGAACTTTTAGCACACAAACGCATGACAAGCGGAACAAGCTACCTAGAACAACCCTATTGTGAAAACTGGTTAGCAATAGGGGATGCCGCTTTTTCTTTCGATCCAATATCTTCTTATGGCATCACCTCAGCATTGGCAACAGGCTTTTATGGTGCTCATGCTATAGCAGGGAAATTGGCACATGAAGAAGATACTTTTTTGGCCTATCGCTATATTCTAGAAAACGGAGCAAGTGCCTATCTTCAAAGTTTAAAGCATCAATACAGTATGGAAAAAAGGTGGCACCATAGTTATTATTGGAAAAACAGATTGATCAATCAAGAAAAAAGAAAAGCCAT
>JBLIES010000199.1:0-6276 GCA_047633135.1 Roseivirga sp. | reverse complement strand
TAATCAACACTTAAGTCTTTTTTGAAAGGTGTCACTAGAGCAACACCTGTCCCTTTTAATGTTTCCATAATTATTTTAATGCTTTTACATAGCGTAACATTTGTTCTGCGAGGTTAGGTAAACCTGCACTCTCATTGAGCTTAATCATGAGGTCAAAGATTCTTTCGCCATCCGAGGAGTGGTTACCTATTTTCCAATGCGCTTTAGAATTTAGGATGAGCGACTTGGTCATTTCTTGAAGTCTATAATCTAGATGAAAAAGAAAATCGTAAGGTTCATCTTGAAATGCATTGACCTGTTCAGAGTTGATTTGTCCAAAGATCGATAGTTCAGCGATAGTGAATATTGGGTTTTCGGTATTAATTGTATTGCCTTTGTTTGGGTTGAAACATAAGAACCTTACCTTTTTAGAAGACCCGAGAGAACGACTAAAGTCTTGAAGGAATTTTTCTTTTTGAGAATCGACCCAAGTATATATTACACCTATACTCTCCGCCTCATTGAAAGCCTTGAAGACGCCTCTTTCTTTACTGCCAGAAGCTTTCGCCCGATTAGTTACGGAGAGTATTTTCTTACCTAATAGAGACATTATTCTGTGATCATTTTTATAAAAGCTTCTTCTGAAAGAATACTCACCTCTAATTTAGTCGCTTTTTCAAGCTTTGAAGGCCCCATTTTGTCGCCAGCGACCAAGAAATCTAGCTTTTTGCTGATGGACGACACTACTTTGCCTCCGTTGGCTTTAATCTTTTCTTGAAGTTCGTCTCTTGAAAATTGGCTAAAAACACCAGAGATAACAAATGTCTTATCAATTAAGAGGTTGCTTTCTGCTTTAATTTCCTCTTGATTCGAGGCGAGCTGAACACCCGCTTCTTTAAGCTTTCCCACAATGGCCAAGTTTGATTCGTTCTTGAAAAAATCAATAACACTTTTCGCAATTCTATCTCCAATTTCATCAACAGTAATGAGTGTTTCAAAGTTAGCTTCAGCTATTTTTTCTATAGAGCGGAAGTGCTTGGCCAATTTTTCAGCAACAGTTTTCCCTACAAAACGAATACCTAACCCGAAAAGAACCCTTTCAAACGGCACTGTTTTCGATACTTGTACAGCCTGAATGATATTAGAGGCCGATTTTTCTCGAAGACTTCTGACACTATGGTCACCTTTTTTTTCTGAGTTTAGACTGAACTCTAGTCCGTTAAGTTGCTCATAAGTTAGACTGTATAGGTCGGCATAATTAGTGACTAGGTTATTTTGAAGTAGCCCTCTGATGGTTTCTGGCCCAAGGCTTTCTATATCCATCGCTTTTCTTTGTATAAAGTGCTCTACCCGTCCCAATATCTGCGGTGGACAGCCTGCAATGTTAGGACAGTAATGTGATGCTTCGCCTTCTCCTCTTGTTAAAGCGGTGTTGCATTCTGGGCATTCAGTAATGTAACTTAGGGGCTCGCTATTGGTCAATCTCGAGTCGAGGTCTACACCCGTTACTTTTGGTATTATTTCCCCTCCCTTTTCTACGTAAACAGTATCTCCTATGCGAAGGTCTAACCTTTCAATTTGATCTGCATTATGAAGTGACGCTCTTTTGACTGTCGTGCCTGCAAGAGAAACGGGCGATAGATTAGCCACGGGGGTAACTGCTCCAGTTCTGCCTACTTGGTAGGTTATACTTTCTAAAATTGTGGATCCACTTTCGGCTTTGTATTTATAAGATATTGCCCATCGTGGACTTTTAGCGGTAAAGCCTAATTGCTCTTGCTGGCTTAGGTCATTGACTTTGATAACAATGCCGTCTGTTTCTACTGGCAGAGTGAGTCTTTTAGTTTCCCATTCTTTGATATAGTCAATTACTCCTTGAATTGAATTACATTTTCTATAAGTAGGAGAAACGTTGAATCCCCAAGATTGAATCGCTTCCATTGCTTGTGAGTGGGTAGCATAACCTACTTTTTCTCCCAATAAATAATACAAGAAGCAATCGATTTTTCGGCTAGCAACTACAGAAGAGTCTTGCATTTTGAGTGTCCCTGAGGCTGCGTTTCTTGGGTTAGCCAATTGCTCTAAACCAATGTCTTCTCTTTCTGCATTTACTCTCTCAAACTCTTTGATAGGAAAAAATGCTTCACCTCGGACTTCAAATACGGGGGGCACTGCGGCCTTTAGTCGCAGAGGTAAAGACCTTATGGTTTTTGCATTATTGGTAATGTCATCGCCTTTGGTTCCGTCACCTCGAGTAACCGCTCTCACTAAGAGTCCATTTTCATAGGTGAGGCTTAAGGCAACTCCATCAAATTTTAGTTCGCAAAAATACTCATACTCTTGACCCTCGAGCCCCTTGGCAACCCTTGTATCGAAATCTAAAAGATCCTCTTCAGAATAGGTGTTACCTAAAGAGAGCATAGGGTATTTATGGACCACGTTAACAAAGTCCTTGGTAATTGTGCCACCAACACGTTGAGACGGTGAGTCGGAAGCTTTGAATTCAGGGAATTGTATTTCCAATTTAGCCAATTGATTTAACAACTGATCGAAATCATAATCACTGATTTCAGACGTGCTTTTTTGATAATAAAGCTCACTATGATGGTTAATTAGTGTTGTTAATCGTTGAATCTCAACTTGGGCTTGTGCTGTTGTCATTTGTTACAATTTCAGTCAAGATTCTCTAAAGAGGTATTCAATTCTGCCTCTGTGTTTTTCAACTTTACTTTACAAGATTTAATCAAGGTACTCGCTTCCTTAACAAGATTAGACAGGTCGTCTATAGCGGGTTGTTGATTTTCAATGATATCCACAATTTCTTCGATACGCAATAATGCATCCTTATAGCTTATGTTTTTTTTTGTCATTGTTCTGTTTTCTTTACCGTACTAGTTATCCTTTTTTGTGCCGTAATTGTTTCTATTTCTTCCCCAATACTGATTTCTTCATGAGCGGAGATCATTTTACCTTTATGTAGGGTAATTGTGTATCCTCTTCTAAGTACCGCATCTGGGTGAATAAGAGCCAGTTGTTTTTCTAAATGGGTTAGTCTCTTTTCTGCCTCTGCCAACCTCAAGTTTTTGGCCTTTTCTAAAGGCAATTCAAAGTTATCTACTTTTCGCTTCTGAGACTTGAAAAAATCATTCACGGCATACTTTAAAGTAATAGCCTTTGCATCAGTCTGTTTCTCGCCAATATAGATTACATTTTTTACAGATGATTGTAATTCATGGCCTATTTCGGTGAGCGCATTCCGACCTTGTTGTAACTGCTGCAGTCCCGATCTCTCAAGCCTGTAGGCAGACTCATTCAACTTTTCATCGAATCGTTCAAGCCCTGATATAAGGAATTCGGCCACTGCTGTTGGTGTTTTAAGCTTGGTATGGGCAACGAGGTCACTTATGGTTTCGTCACGTTCGTGGCCTATTCCAGTGATAATCGGAATGGGGAATTGTGCAATATATGAGGTGAGTTGATAATCATCAAAACAGTCTAAGTCGACTTGAGAACCACCTCCTCTGATAATTACGATCAGGTCGAATTCATTGATTTGCTCGTTGATTTTTAATAGCGAGGCTATTATTTCAGTTGGGGCTTGACTCCCTTGCATGAGTGACGGGAATAGCGTTGTTTTAAAGCTGAATTTGTCTTCGTTGGATGTTATTTGGCTCATAAAATCACCATAGCCTGCTGCGGTTTCTGAACTTATCACAGCGATACGCTGAGGGACAAGGGGAAGCCCCAATTCGCGATTCATATCGAATATACCCTCTTCCTTAAGTTGAAGAATAATCTCTTGTCTCTTTCTTGCTCTTTCTCCTAAAGTAAAGTTAGGGTCTATGTCTTTTATATTTAAACTCATGCCGTAGAGTTCATGGTATTGAACTGTGGCATTGAGCAGTACCTTAATGCCTGGCTGCAGCGATGTTTTGGTAATCGATTCGAACCATGCGCTCAAGTTACGATAGGTGTAGGCCCAAATATTAGCCCTTATTTTGGCGCTTACGAAATGCCCTTCTTTTTCAACCAATTCTAGGTAGCAATGGCCCTTGGCATTTATTTTTAGATCACTAATTTCTGCTATTACCCAATAGGAGGGATCAAGGTTTTTTTCAAGCTTGGTTTTTATAACATTTGTTAGCTCGAAAAGGGATAGCTGAATCATGCTGCAAATTACATCAATGACCAGAGCGATCAAATGAGATCAAAAAAAAATCCTGCAGATTACAGGATTTTTAAGTTTAGTTATTTCCTCTTTTGTTCTCTCGTTGCTCGCCTTCGCCATCATCACTAATTCTTTTCATTAGTGATCGTCTAAAGTCACTGTCGAAGGTGATTACTTTCCATATTTGCCTTGATTCTAATACAGAACGAAATTTTATGAGGTACACTTTTTCAAGGTCTAATTCCGCTTGTTTTTGCTCTAAATACATGTCAAGCATGTTTTTGGCATCAGTATCGCTGAGGTTTCTTTTTTCAGTGCGTTCGAATATTTCTCTTTTCTTTTGACCATAGTCTTTTATGAGAGCGCTCTTTTCAGAATCATACTCTGTGAAAATCGGCCAAAATACTTTTGCTTGTTCTACAGATAAATCTAGCCTATTAGTCAAAAAGGCGATTCGTGCAGCTTGTATTTTTTCACGATCTTGATGAGACCTACCGTATTGTGCTATTGATGTCAAACTTACCGACAGCGCAAAGGCAATGTATAGAAGCTTTTTCATAGGTTAATAATCTAAGTATTCAAATTCGTAGTCTAATTCAGGGTGTTCACCCATGGCGAAGCTAAGTGATGAAGTCTCTTCGATAATCATGTCATCCAAAATTATGTTAAGGTCTGTTACAGATAATAAAAGGTCGTATTCAAGCGCTTGCTTTTCTTCCAGATATTCGATAATCGCCAAGTCAGGCACACCGGCTAACAGATTTATATCCTCTTGTTGCTTTTGTAGACCAAAGATAGCTACACCAATCAAAATTACAGCGGCTGCAGCGTATCTCAACCATTGATACTTATACATTGGCACAACTTTGCTTTCTGGCTGTTCAACGCGAGCATTAATTGAAGACTTCAGGTTTTCAAAGTAGTTGTCTGGTGTTTGAAAAACATTCTGCCTCAAGATTGAGCTCTTCATTAGTTCACTCTCTTCAGTAGATATTTTTGACCTTACTTTTTCAGAAAGTAGTTCAAAATAATCTTTAGGAACCGTGAAAATTGATTTCTTAAGGTTCTTATTATTAAGTGGACTATCGTTTCTTTTACTTGACATTGATGCTTTGATTGTCAAAGGGTTATAAGGTTTAATCTTCGGTTAAATAGTCTTGTATTTTTTTAACGGCTAGGTGGAAGTTCGCTTTTAATCCACCTACACTTGTTCCAAGAATATCTGATATTTCTTGATATTTCAAGTCATCGAAATATTTCATGTTGAATACTAATCTCTGTTTTTCTGGTAGGGTTAAAATTGCCCTTTGTAATTTAAGTTGAATTTCATCTCCATTTATATAACTACCACTGCTGAGTTTGTTCTCTAGTTCATTGTTTACGTCTTCTAAAGAATAGGCGAATTTTTTCTGCTTTCTTTTAAGAAAGGTCAAGGCTTCATTTGTGGCAATTCTGTATAGCCACGTATAAAGTTGAGATGCTTCTCTGAACCCGCTTAAGTTCTTGTATATTTTTATTAAAACTTCTTGAATAACATCATCGGTATCGTCATGATCAATGACTATTTTTCTAATATGCCAATATATACGTTGCTGATACTTCTCTAAAAGAGCGTTGAAAGCCTTATTTTTAGTGGATGGGTCCTTGAAGTTTTCTATGATCTGATGGTCTTCCAAAAATTTTTGCTTTGGGCTTTAGATAGTTTAATTCAGCATAGGTTTAATTGGAAGTTAGTCTCTTTTCTGATGATTAGAAAACTATTTAGCTACTATGGTTTTCGCCGCAGTTGCTTATATTTGATCAACTATAGAATATTTTGGCGTTAGAAGATGATATAAAGCAAGGGCGAGGGTTCAGCAATGAGTATGAAAAGCTTATTGTTAATATGATCTATACCAATAGTTGGATTTCAGAACAACAATTGAATATTTTCAAACCATTCGGTCTTACTTCTCCACAATATAATGTCCTAAGGATTCTTAGAGGGCACCATCCACATCCATGCACGATCAATTCGATTATTGAAAGAATGCTCGATAGAATGTCTAATGCCTCCAGAATAGTGGACCGTTTAGAGGCTAAAAAATTAGTGATTAGAAGAATTAATATAGCCGATAAGCGAGCAAAAG
>JBLIES010000198.1:0-6312 GCA_047633135.1 Roseivirga sp. | reverse complement strand
GCCATTAGACTACTCCTTTCAAAGGGCAATGGTGTATTTTTGAGCAAAATAGCATATTGAACAGCATCGATTGATACCGCTAAATCTTCTTGATAGATTTCTAGTGGCAAGGAGGCTGTTTCATCAATTTCTTGAATAAATAAATAGTCTCTATCAATAGTCATGGAATGAGTAGTACTCAGAAACTGTTTTCCCGACAGTCCTTCTAAGGCGTTCAGTACTTCTGAGGATTGATCGAAATTAAAACCAAAATCAGAGATCAACTCGAGCAATTGTAAAGGCCCCACTTTTTCATTAACCAGACGCTCTTTATCAATGCTAATAACCCCATTCTCTTTCTTCAGTAATGACTTTAAAGCATCAATTCGGTGATTAAAGACTGCTTCAACTTCTACATTCTTCTCAATTGTTCTTTTAAATGTACCGTGATACCCTTGATTCAATTTAGGCAGCAAAGGAATTAAATTATGCCTTACAAAATTACGCTTGTAGTCGTCAGAATTATTGGAGCTGTCTTCTCTCCATCGAATATTATTTTTCAATGCGAAAAGCTCTATTTCCGATCGTTGAAAATCTAACAATGGCCTTATTACATGTCCTGAAATCGGTTTGATCCCTCTTAGGCCTGCAATTGATGTCCCTCGGATCAAGTTGAGGAGTACCGTTTCAATATTGTCATCTAAATGTTGGCCCACCACCAACTTATGGAGCCCATGCTCCTTAATTACCTCATCGAACCACTGATAGCGAAGAGCTCTGGCCGCCATTTGTGTAGATATACCATTGGCCACGGCAAATTCTTTTGTTTCAAACTTTCGTTCGAAATAATCAAACTCCATTTTTGTAGTAACTGCGCTCACAAATTGCGCATCTTGGTTGGACTCTTCTCCCCTTAACCCGAAGTTACAATGTGCCACCTTCAGGTTAAAATTTGCTTGCGCGCAGAGATGAAGTAAGACCATCGAATCAAGACCACCACTCACTGCTAAAAGGAGTTTATCATTTTTAGTAATGAGGGCATGCTTTTTGATAAATTGCAGAAACTGATTCAACATGAATCAAAATTAGCATAATTCGATAGTTTTGCACTTTCAAAAACATGATCAAGTACATTTTCTTTTTTTCTAGCTTTCTATTTGTTGCTTCTCTGCATGCCCAAACCAAGGTGCTTCTAAAAGACGCTGACCTTTTATACTCGTCTACCGTCAATGGAGTTAAAGTAGACAAAATCATAGGTGATGTGTGGCTCATTCAGGGCAATACGAATATTTATTGTGACTCGGCATACCTGTACAAAAACACCAACAGTGCCACTGCCTTTGGGCATGTAAAAATCATTGACACCGTTGATTCACTAGACCTCAGGGGTGATTATTTAGAATATACTGGCGATAACGGTTTGGCTAAAATGAGAAAAAATGTCGTTATGAAAGATGATAGTACCAGCCTATTTACTGATTTCTTAGATTACGACCGCGCTAAAGAAACGGCCTACTATTTTAAAGGAGGAAAAATGGTTGACAGCACTAATGTACTTACCAGCCAAAGAGGATATTATTACACCAAAACAAAAAAAGCCCTCTTTCTAGATTCTGTCTTTTTAGAAAACTCAGACTTCAATCTATATGCGGACAGCCTTAATTATTCTACTTTAGATAAAGTGGCCATCACTAATGGAAGAACCTTGGGTGTTTCTGCTGATGGAGACTCATTAAAAACGGATGTTGGGTTTATCTATAAGTCATTATCCAAGTATAGTGAAATATACGAGGGATGGATAAAGACAGCTGATTATGAGATTAAAGGAGATACTTTAATCGCGGATGACAGTCTGAAATTTTATCAAGCAGATAGAAACGTTGAAATGCGCTCGTATACTGACTCGCTCACGATCTATGGAGACCATGCCCGCTATTATAAAAATGACGATCTCATCTACGTATACGGTAATTCTTATTTGAAAAAAATGATGCGAGGTGACAGTCTTTTCATCAAAGGGGATACATTAAAATCAGTTCAAAAGGAAAAAGAGAACATCAAGTATTTGAGTTTCTACCATAATGTAAAACTTTATAAGTCTGATTTTCAAGGAGCGGCAGACTCATTGTCATACAACCTTTTAGATTCTACTATCTACATGTACAACGCACCACTGATATGGAATGCTGACAGCCAAATATCAGCTGATTCCCTAAGAATTCAACTTGCGAATAGCAAGATCTCCAAAATGTTTTTGAAACAGAACTCTTTTGTTATCACCCAAGATAGCGCTGAGAATTTCAACCAAATTAAGGGCCGAGAGATGGTGGTTGATTTCAAAAATGGCTTCATTAGCAAGACTGACGTTTTTGGTAATGGAGAAAGCATTTACTTCGCTTTCAATCAAAAAGATGGGTCATTAAGTATGAATAAACTTACCTGCTCGAATATGGCACTCTCTTTTGAGAATAATATTGTAACCGAATTGCGGACTTACAGAGAAGTTGACGGCAAAATCATACCCGAACCAGAAATCATCAAGCCCGACAAGAAATTAAGAGGTTTTAAATGGTTGTTCGAACAAAAGCCAAACTTGGCCACCATTACCAAGAAGGATGACAATGAGCGTTAAAAATCGTTAATCAGGCAATAAAGGGTTAAAAACTCCTTTCCTTTGGCATTGAATCCTAATTAAAGAAGATTGGAATTATCGGACAGAACAGGTAACTTTGCGGACTTATGAAAAAAACGGTATTTATCGCCATTTTAACTTCTCTAATTGCCTTTTCAGGTTGTAGAACCACACGAATGGCAAAACTCGAAAAGACGAATGATTTCGATGAGTTGTATAAAGGAGCCATTGCCTACTACGAGCAAGGAAAATACTCTAGGGCTCAACTGCTGTTTGAAAAAATATCACCTTTCTATAGGGGCACAGTTGAGGCTGAAAAAGTGCAGTTCTACTGGGCCTACAGCCTCTACTATCAAGGACTTTACCAATTGTCTTCTTTCAGGTTTAAAACTTTTTACCAGACATATGGAAGAAGTGAATATGCCGAGGAGTCAGAATATTTATCGGCCTACGCTCTTTTCAAAGATGCCCCTCAGGCCAATTTAGATCAAACGAGTTCCGAAGAAGCCGTAATTGCCATGCAGAACTTCCTCAATAGGTGGCCCGCATCTCAGTACTACACAGAGGCTAACGACATCATAGATGAGTTACAAGTTCGATTTGAAACCAAAGCGTATCAAAAAGCAAAACTCTACCACAGATTAACCTCTGGCTTATCTTACAGAAATTACTTGGAAGCAGCAATTATTACTTTTGATGCATTCAAAAATGATTTCCCAGACTCTAATTATATCGAGGAGCTTTTGTATCTTTCTGTTGAAACAGAGTTTAAACTGGCAGATAATAGCATCACTTCTAAGAAAAAGGAGCGTTTGACTCAAACAGTAGCTTACTACAATGAATTTATAGAAAAGTATCCCATAAGTGAGTATACGGCAAAAGTTACTGATTATTATAAACAATCAATTAAGCAATTAAACGACATTAATAAATCCCTATAATTATGGCAGCAAGCCCATCAATCATTACTAGAGACACAGACAAAATCGCTGAGCCAACTGGTAACATTTACAAATCATTAGCAATCATCTCTAAGAGATCAAAACAAATTGCAACTGATATGAAAGAAGAATTAAATGGAAAGCTTTCAGAATTTGCCTCTACTGTTGATAATCTCGAAGAAATCTTCGAAAACAGAGAGCAAATTGAAATCTCTAAATTTTATGAAAGAATGCCTAAGCCAACAGCGATAGCCATTGAAGAATTCATGAATGGAGAGATCTATTGGAGAATGAGAGACACTGAAGAAGAAGCTGAAAATAAATAAACCCCAATGTTAAAGGGTAAAAAGATCATTCTGGGAGTTTCTGGAAGTATAGCAGCCTATAAGGCTGCTATTTTCGTTAGGCTATTGGTGAAAGAAGCAGCAGAAGTTAAAGTTATCATGACTTCGGCTGCTGCAGAATTCATAACTCCCTTAACCCTTTCTACCTTATCAAAGCACCCAGTCCTCATTGAATTTAAGAAAGATGAGACAGGAGAGTGGAACAATCATGTCGACCTAGGTATATGGGCAGATGCGATCATCATAGCCCCCGCAAGTGCTAATACGTTGGCTAAAATGGCCAATGGTATTTGCGATAACCTTCTACTGGCGACTTATTTATCGGCACGCTGCCCTGTATTCTTTGCCCCAGCTATGGATTTAGATATGTACCAGCATCCGGCTGTTCTTTCTAATATTACGAGACTTCAATCATTTGGCAACGTACTCATTGAGGCGGAACACGGTGAACTTGCCAGTGGTTTGGTTGGCCAAGGACGAATGGCAGAACCAGAGCACTTGGTGACAATTCTGAGAGACTTTTTTTCTCAGAAAGAAACACTTTCAGGAAAGAACGTATTAATTACCGCTGGACCAACTCATGAAGCTATTGACCCTGTTCGCTTTATCGGTAATCATTCTACTGGTAAAATGGGATTTGCGTTGGCAGAAGAAGCAGCAAGACAAGGTGCCATTGTCACACTAATTGCCGGACCAACTCATTTATCAGTTGAACATTCCTCGATTAAGTTAATCAGAGTGCAATCTGGCCTAGAAATGTTCAAAGCCTGTGATATTATTTATGATCAAATGGACATTACCATTTTTGCTGCTGCGGTGGCTGATTACACGCCCAAAAATATAGCAAAGCAGAAAATCAAAAAGAAGGAGAGTAAAATGTCAATAGACCTGATCAAGACTAAAGACATTGCAAAAGAACTTGGTCACAGAAAAAGCAGCCAACAACTTAACGTTGGCTTCGCACTAGAAACTGAGGCGGAAGTTCAACATGCTCAGCAAAAAATAAAGAATAAGAACCTCGATTTAATAGTGCTCAATTCCCTGAACGACAAGGGCGCTGGCTTTGGATATGACACCAATAAAATCTGCATTATTGATAAAGAAAATAATATTGAGCATTTTGAGTTAAAGTCAAAGAAAGAAGTAGCCAAAGACATCATTCATGCCATTACTCAAAAACTGGACAAGTAGTTTCATAGGGCTTTTGCTGATCATAAGCACTCTACAAGCGCCAGCTCAAGAGTTAGAGTTTACGGTGAGTATTGATGCCTCCAATGTTCAAACCACTGAACGTGCCATTTTCTCTGAAATGGAAACCTCTTTTCAAAGATTCTTTAACGATAGAATATGGACTAGCGATAATTTCCAGGTGAATGAAAAAATCACAGGGAATTTAATTTTAACCATTCAAAACCAACCTTCTATAGGTCAATTCAGAGCAAATGCCCAAATACAAGTGGTCAGGCCAGTCTATGGTGCTTCGTACGAAACCATTTTACTCAATTTTGCCGATAGAGACTGGGAATTTCAATTTAACCAAGGCCAGCCAATGGACTTTAATGACAATCGCTTTTTTAGCAACGTCACCTCCCTACTGGCTTACTACGCTTACATCGCTATTGGTTTAGATTATGATTCCTTCAGTCCTCTCGGAGGGTCGGAGCATTATAGAAAAGCACTTAATATCGTCAACAATGCCCAAACCAACGGTGGTTCAGGTTGGGGGCAATTTCAAAACAGACGGAATAGGTATTGGTTAATAGAAAATTTGGCCATTAACAATCAGTATGAGCCCGTCCGCAAAGGAATTTACGATTACCATATCAATGGAATAGACAAATTCTATGAAGATCCAGAAGCGGCAAGACAAGTAATAAAGACAGTAATTTTTGACATTCAAGCGGTCAACAGAATTTTACCCAATGCAATTCTCATCATAGGGTTTATGGATGCCAAGAATGATGAGATTACCAATATCTTTTCTGAAGGACCTATGAACATTAGAAAAGAAGTTTATAATGAACTGCTTAAATTAGACCCCACAAGAAGGAGTAAATATCAGAAAATCGTTCAAAACTAATATTGACGATTGCCCAACGAATCGATACATTTGCCTTATGCTTCAACGTTTCAGTATTGAGAATTATGCCCTAATCAAGCAGTTAGAAATTGAACCTGATTTTCAGCTAAATATCATCACTGGTGAAACAGGTGCGGGTAAATCAATTATTCTAGGTGCCTTAGGCCTTTTATTAGGAAAGAGAGCCGATATAAAGTCACTGCTCGACCAAGAGAAAAAATGTATTATAGAAGGCACTTTCCAAGTCGCTGCCTATCAGCTACAAAGTCTCTTTGTAGCCTATGATCTAGATTATGATGATGAGTGCATTGTCAGGAGAGAAATCAGCCCCAATGG
>JBLIES010000197.1:0-6416 GCA_047633135.1 Roseivirga sp. | reverse complement strand
TAGCCTCAATGATTAAAATCAACAGTTTTTGATGGGTTGATGCGGACAACTCATATTCGATAGCATCAATCTTCACGAACAGATTAAGTCAGTTCGAAGCCTTTCCCCCTTAGAAAAAGGGGGGCAGGGGGATTCTGCCTCGGCCCAATCAAGATGGACTTTGGCATGATAGCAATAAAAAAACGCGAAGGGATTTCCCTCGCGTTTTTTGTTCCCTTTGGATTATTAATTTTTCCTTCCAGGGGTCCAGGGTGCGCCTGCTTTTTCTAGTGACAGTTCATATGCTTCTAAGGTTTTAAAAAAAACATCTGATTGCGATTGAAACTGTTTAAAGCCGTTTTCGGCAATACTGAAATCTACTTTTTGAGTAGCTGTCGGTAGTTGTGTTGTTCCAGAGCTGGCTCCAATCGCATTGCCTAGGCGAGACCTGATGGATGGCGATGTCGCTTCGTTATAAGACGCAGGAATACGATCTCCGTTCAAGACTTTTTGCAAATTGGCTAAATCAGTATCCAAAGATTTCAATTGCTCGAATAAAGCTGGCGAAGCGCCAGGGGTTTTGATTAATGCAGCCTTCATAAACCTCAGCTTTTCATTCGCCTCACCCAATCTTCTGCCAGCACTTCCCATCTGTCTTGCGAGTTCATTGCCTTTTCTTTGGAAAGCAGCTACCGCTTGGAAATCAACGCCTGTCGATGTATTGGGCGCAGCTTTCACCATAAACTCTTGTGCCTCCCCTTGTGACTGCAATTGACCATTGTTCAAAACATAAAGTGCTACACTGTACTGGCCCGGAGCCACCATTGGTCCTTGAGGTGTGCCTGCCCATGGCGGTTGAAAAGTAGGTTGACTTAACCTAATTGGATCGGAAGCTGGAAGTCTTAAATCCCAGTTGAGCCGATGCATTCCTTTTTGAGAGGCCCCTTCTAGCCATCTAACGGCTTGACCTTGCGCATCTCGCACCAGTAATAAAACGCTAGCATTGTCTTCCTGAGCTTCAATCCCCAACTGATCCCATCCAGGAAAAGGGATATTAGCTCCTTTGGCTTTTAAATCACTTTCAGTCGCTGTTCTTTTGTTCTTTGCTGTTTGAGGTAAGCCGTGTAGGTAATAAGTGATCAATGCACCAAAATCTGGGTTGGCTGTTCTAAAGCTTGATGAACCTTGTGACGGCATTCCATTGGCCTGCATTGGAACATTAGGCATGTACCACCAAGCATCGCGTACAGGAAAGAGCGCATTCGCTTTGGCCGCAAGTACCTTATTCATCGACCTTAAAGGAGTATAATCATCGAGCACATAGATGCCTCTACCGAAAGTAGCCCCTACGATGTCATTATCTCGCTCGTGTAATTCGATATCGCGGAAAGGAATTGTTGGTGCACCGGACCCTAATTTTATCCAATTCTCTCCCATGTTAGGTGAAAAGTAAATGCCATTTTCAGCGCCAATAATGAGAAGGTTTTCATCTACGTAGTCTTGTTTAATCGACCATACGATCGTATTAGCAGGCAAATCTCCTGCAATTGACTGCCATGCATTGCCTTTGTTTTTACTCATAAAAAGGTAAGTGCTATAATCACCCTGTTTGTGGGCATCTGCTATCGCGAAAACTGTGTTGGCCTTATGCCTTGACGCTTCAATATCGTTAATGAAAGACAAGGCGGGCACCTTTGGCAGACTTGCCGCTTTCTTCCAGTTTTGACCATCGTTTTCAGTAACATGAATCATTCCATCATCGGAACCAGTGTACAATAAGCCTTTCACCATAGGCGATTCTGCAATGGACGTCAACGTGGCAAATAAAGACATCGCGCCATTATCGTAAAGTCCGTCTACACTTGGCACTTTGTCCATCATTTCTAATTCATATCGAATTGTATTAGTCGTCAGGTCTGGGCTTATCGCTTTCCAAGAGTCACCCCTATTTTCGGTTTTCCACACACGCTGCGAACCGAAATAAAGCGTTTTGCTATTATAAGCGCTGATCTGAATCGGGCTATCCCAATTGAATCTTTCTGGTGCATCGCCCGGGGCGGGTGATGGTTTTATGCTAATGACTTCCTGAGTTTTTCGATCTAATCTATTGAGCTCCCCACCTTGAATCTCCATATAAACTGTATTCGGATCTTCAGGGTCGAAGACGGCATCGTAACCATCGGCTCCCAATGGCACATACCAATCTTGGTTGCGAACCCCTTCGGTATTTGTCGTGCGAGAAGGGCCAATGAGTGTCCCTAAATCCTGAGCACCTGCCACGATATTATAAAATGGCAAAGCATTGTCCAAGCCTATTTTATAGAATTGGGCAATTGGCAAGTTGGGGAAATGACGCCAGGTAGTACCTTCATCAAAAGTCTCATAAAGTCCCCCATCCGTTCCTGCAATCAAATGATGACCATCGGCAGGATCAATCCATAATGCATGATTGTCACTGTGCTTTTCGCGTCCCGTCCCTAAATTATCGAAGCTTTTTCCACCATCGCGTGACACCTGAATAAAGACGTCCATTTGATAGATCAGATTTTCATCTACTTGTGAGACTTCAATTTCTTGATAATAATGTGGCCCCGTTCCTCCTGATATGTAGCTATTTTTTTTTGTCCAGCTTTCGCCTTTATCGGTTGATTTATAGAAGCCCTTATTTGCATTATTGCCTTCAATTGTGGCATAAACTAATGCAGGATTAGCCGCAGTAACCGCCAAACCAATCTTACCTAGATCACCCTTCGGCAAGCCAGTGGTCACTTTCCTCCACGTATCACCATTATCGGTTGATTTGTAAATGCTTGATTGAGGACCACCCGCCAATAGAGACCAAGTTTTTCTTCTGCGCTGGTAAGCAGCAGCATATAATACATCTGGGTTTGTTGGATCAAATTCAATATCGGTTACCCCTGTATTCTCATCGATTTGTAGTGTAGCGGTCCAGGTTTTGCCACCATCTTTGGTTTTATACAAACCTCTTTCACCACCTGCCGACCACAATGGGCCTTCAGCAGCTACAAAAACCACATTACTATTTCTCGGGTCGACTAAGATTTTGCCAATGTGCTCTGATTTTTTGAGCCCCATGGACTCCCAAGTCTTCCCTGAATCTCTACTGCGGTAAACACCATCACCCCAGCCAACATGACGTCCACTTACATTCTCTCCAGTACCTACCCAAACTGTATTGGTATTGGTGGGGTCTATGGTGACCGTACCTATAGAATATGATGCCTGACTATCGAATACTGGATCCCAAGTGATGCCTCGGTTATTAGTTCGCCATACACCGCCAGAACCCACAGCCACAAACCAGTTGTTGCCATTGCTCGGGTTGACTGCAATATCTGCGATACGGCCTCCCATAATTGCTGGGCCAATACTGCGAAGTTGAAGACCATTCGCGGCTTTTTGTAAATCCGCAGCCAAGGTGGATTGTGCTACTAAGCTGGTGACGGAAAACAAACAAATTATTGACAGTACGCCAACTGCATATCTTCTAAGGTTATTCATAAAGGTTTATTTACGGTAAAAAAACTAGGTAAAGCAATGTAGCAATTGTACCACCAATAGATTAACCATCTGTCAATCTACACTCAAAGAATACTGAAAAACCAATTATTCAAATTCAATCCAACATCAAGAATTGCGATTATTCAGACATCTAGGTTCAAAACTGAACTTCTGAGGCATGACAGTAAAGACCAATTTTAAATTAAACCTATCACAAGCTAAGCGTAATTCACTTCGCTCCCACGGTTTTAAAATCCCTCAATTGCTCGACTTACTCCTCGATGAGTTAGCCGTAGTACTTCAGTCTACTGATGTACGAACTAAAAAGCTCGATGCATTGGCTATTTTTCAAACCATTCTATCAATAGGCATTCGTTTTGCCGAAGATCTGCTCTTCCTTGATTACTATTTTATTGCTCAGCTCAAAAAGCAGAGCGGACAACCATGACTGGCGCATACGAGAAAAAGAAAGGTCACAAAACCAATTGAGTTTTATTCAACAGACCGATGGTCATTTTTTAAACTCAATTGCCATAGGCTTCCCCTTACATCAAAATAATAATTAGTATTTTGAAAGTTCAAATCAAAGCAACCATGAAAACATTCATCACTTCTCTCCTTCTTTTAATCTGCAGTCTCACTTACAGTCAAGAAGCGATGCGCAGATGGCGAAAGCTCAATCAAGTCAGGAACGACAAGTTCGATTTGGTACTACCCGAAGCCATGAGAGAAAACAACATAGACATGTGGATCATCACGAACCGTGAGGGCAATCTCGATCCACTTTATACGGACATGGGTGAAGGCTACGTTGGCACTGGTGGCGGTTACTACATTTTCACAGACCGCGGTGGAGATCGAATTGAACGCACCTCTTTAGGGATCAGCGGCTACCTTTTACAACAAGGCGGTAGTTATGACTATTTTGGTTCTGTTGATGAACTGAAGGATTTTGTCTCTACCCGAGACCCCAAAAGAATTGGCCTTAACATTTCTAAAAATATGGGTGGTGCTGATGGCCTCACCCATTCAGCCTATTTAGAATTGACCGAGGTGCTAGGCAAGAAATATGCAGACCGATTCGTTTCCGCAGAAAAACTCGCTTCTGATTTCAGGTCGAGACGTGTAGCGAGTGAAATTGCCATATATGGCGAAGCAGGTGAGCTTTCTTATACAATTGCCGAAAGGGCTTTTTCCAATGAAGTAATTACACCTGGCATTACCACTTTAGAGGATGTAGCATGGTGGATGATGGAGCAGCAATTCAAAAACAACTTGGGTTCCTCTTTTGGAATGCCCTCCGTTTATATCACTGGTCCTGATGGAGTAGAGGCCACTTCTTCTGACAGAATCATTCAGCGAGGAGATGTACTGATGATTGATTGGGGAGTGGGCTTAATGAATATGTTTACGGATATGAAGCGAATCGCTTATGTTTTGAAAGAAGGGGAAACGAGAGTGCCTGCTGGTATTCAAAATGCTTTCGACCAAGGGGTTAAAGTCCGTGATATCATAAAGAAAACCATTAAACCGGGCGTAACGGCCAAAAAAGCACATGAGGCTGTCTATGCGGCATTGACGAGAGCTGGTTTCAATCAAATGAAAGGCTTTAATCAATTCACGGATTTAGACATGACCGATGTAATTATTGGTTGCCATTCTGTGGGTAACTGGGGGCATGGCATTGGTCCTTCTATTGCAGACTGGAACCCAGTAAGGTTTCAATATGAACTCAAACCCTCAAACCTTCTTTCTATCGAGTTTTTCGCTTACACCAAAATACCAGAATGGGGTGGTAAAAAACTGAGAGTACCTCTAGAAGATGATGCCGTGGTAACTGCCCGAGGAATAGAATGGTTGTACCCTATTAACCCAAGGGTATTGGTGATTAAGTAGCGTAAAACCGCTATTAGGCGATTGACTAAAGTCCCAAAAGAGTATTGGACAATAAGAGAATCAGGGGAGTGAACGTGATGATGATTGACCATATGCTGTCCTAATTAAAGTCTAATCTCATTATAGAGACAAGAGCGGAATAGCTAAGATGCTGCAAAGTCTGTAAGCACCGAGAATTTGATGGTGATAAGGTAATCCTATTTGGTTTGACTAACGAAATAGCTGACTTTGAATCTGATTGTTCAAACGGCCCACTTTGAATAAATGATGATCAGTTTTGCAATAATTACCTTGGTGATTCTTTGCATCATGTTTGATAAGAAGGTGAATGGGAGATTTGCGGAGTAGCCTTTTATGAAACACTAAGAAAACCATTCAAAAAAACGAAAATACATGTAGATTAAACGCTAGCTTGATTATTCTCGTGTTCACTATCATCAAGAAGTCACTAAAAAAACAAATTGAAAAAGTCTAACTGTGTAAAATATGCATTTGAGTTCTTGTCAATTTTTACAGCTGTAAAATCCGCTTTCGCTCTTGCTCATTGTGACGAAAGCACCAAAGAACAATTACCTGAATTCCATCATTAAATTCCTCTGCTATAAACACACTACTATTTTTATACTCCCCTTCAGGTTGGGGTAAGCTCTCTGCTTATTAACCTATTATCCATCTAAAGAAGTCAGAGAAATGAAAAAACTAATCTTCATAGTTGCTATCGGTCTGTTTTTCTCGTGCGAAAGAAGTGATGCGATTCCTGAAAATGAATTATCTCAATTAACGCCACTCGTAGGCGAAAGCGGAATGCCTTATGCAGAAAGCATTGACAATTGGAATGCCCTAAAAAGCATTAATGGAAATTCATATACGTATCAAACCACTTCCATTTCATGGATAAATTTGGGCAGTATAACGGAGCTGAAAGTAGTAGATGGAATTGTTACGTCAAGAATTTATCAACAATTCCTGATAAATGAAACCAATGGAGAGCGTGAAATAATTGACTCCTATACTGAAAC
>JBLIES010000196.1:0-6421 GCA_047633135.1 Roseivirga sp. | reverse complement strand
GAAAAGTTAAACTTGAGTATTCACACGATTAATTCCCACCGAAAAAATATCATCAAGAAGTTAGGCTTCAAATCGCCAACAGAATTGATTGCATATGCCATAAGAAAAATGGCCTAATACTAGTGATGCACTAACTAGTGGTAGTGAGTGAAGTTTACTACGATTAGCGATTTCTTGGTGAGCGGCCCAACGCTAGCTTTGCATTGAATAGGAAAGATACTAAATCAGTGCAGAGAGCGATTACCATATTATTTTTCACAATCTTTTCTCTTTTGAGTGTAAAGGCTCAATCCATTCGGTTTTTAGACTTACTGACCAAAGAACCGATTGCGGGTGTTGCAGTAAATTTGGCATCAGTAAATGACAAAACACGCTTTTCTGGTATTTCAAACACTAATGGAGAGGTGCAACCGCTGATAAGTTTCCCAATCTTAATAACAACAAGTCATTTGGGTTATGAATCAATTCAGGATACGCTTCAAAGCGGAGTAAGGGATGTCTTACTCGTTCCAAAAGTTAAAAACTTAGATGACGTTATTGTAACAGGCCAGTTCAACCCCCAGTCGGCTAGCAATTCTGTTTTTAGGGTGCAAACTATTGATTCAGAAGAATTCGCTAGGCGTGGTGCATTTACTTTGCAAGAGGTGCTCACGAATCAGTTGAATATCCGAATCAGTCAAGATCTCTCTATCGGTAGCGCCAGCATTAATCTCCAAGGAATTTCAGGTCAAAATGTAAAAATCTTGGTTGATGGAGTGCCCTTAGTCAATCGTTCGGGCAATGGTAACGGGGCAGACTTGGGTCAAATTAATCTTGAGAATATAGCGCGTATAGAAATTGTAGAAGGCCCAATGGCCGTAAGCTTTGGCGCAAATGCACTTGCGGGAGTGATTAACCTTATTACGAAGAAGAACTTCAAACACAAGACAGAGATCAATGCGGCTGTTCAAACAGAAACTGCTGGCCCGGAGTATGGCGTTGATGCAGGGCGACATGTGCAACAGATTGGCGTCAATCATAGATTAAATGAATCATGGTCTTTCTTGTTGAGTGCTCAGCATAATGATTTCCAAGGCTTTCGAGGTGGTGCCGGGGCTCGGCAGCATGAATGGAACCCGAAAGTACAATTGATGGGCAACGGCCTGTTGAGGTACCAAACAGAGAATCACAATATTCACTACCGCGTGGATGTACTCGATGAGTTAATTGAAGATTTTGGAGGTGCTCAGAATAACTTCCTGCCTTCAGGTGAAAATCAACCTTTTGCAGTAGATGAAACCTATGAATCTAAAAGGCTATCGCATCAGATTCAAGCTGAAGGCAGCCTACCTTTCTTAAATAGGTATACCGCTTTTGCCTCGTTTTCAGATTTTCAGAGACAGAAAAGGAGATTCACTAAAGATCTCGGAACCGAAGCGGAAAATAATACCACAGGTGAAGGTGATCAAGACTTAAGCACTTATAGGGTATGGGAGTTTGGCGGCACAGGGTTCTTGAGTGCAGGAGATAAAGCAGATTTTCAATTGGGGTATCAAGTCTCGCTAGAAACAGTGGGTGGAGGAAGAATATTAGACAAAGAACAAAGCATAGAAGAATATGCTATTTACGGTTCGGCAGAGTTGAGGCCAATGAATAAAACCACTTTAAGGCCTGGAATAAGGTATACCATCAATAGTGCTTTTGGCCATCAACTGATTCCCTCTCTTCAATTGAAGTACGATTTTACAGAAGCCAGTCAATTGAGGCTTTCTTACGGTAAAGGATTTAGGTCGCCATCGGTAAGAGAAATGTACTTTGAATTTGTCGACTCTAATCATCGTGTTTTTGGTAACCCTAATCTTACACCTGAAAAATCCAATCATTTAAGCCTTAACGCGACCTCAAATTACCGAATGGCTGCTCAGGATATTCAGTTAGACTTTACGGTATTCTACAATACTATTCAAGACCAAATTTCATTAGGTCAGAATATCAATGATATCACAAGTACTAGCTACTTAAATATTGAGCGCTTTAGAACGCTAGGCTTTACCCTTACTCAGAAAGCCACTATAGGTAATTTTTCAGGAAATCTAGGATTCTCATACATAGGGCGACTCAATCAAATTGCAGCTGAAGACGAAGGTTTGACATCGTTTTTCTATTCACCAGAATTGAACGCGAATTTGGCTTATACCTTCCCAAAAAGTGGGATGAGCATCAATGCTTTCTATAAGTATACAGGAGTGTTAGAATCGTACTTCACAGAGATGAATGATCAAAACAATCAAGAGATTAGTATCGGCAAGGTAAGCGATTTTCATTGGCTAGACGTCACGCTTGTACAACCCATAAAAGAGTCCTTCGAATTCGTTTTCGGAGTAAGAAATGTATTGAATGTAACCAATATCAATAACTCAGGAGCGGGTGGAGGTGCCCACGCAGCGGGTGCATTTTTACCTATATCCTACGGCAGGTCTTATTTTCTTAGAGTCAACTATAATCTTAATTTGAAATGATACAAAAAAAAGTAATCTATTGCATAGCCCTCATGGGATTGATGGGCATATGGGGATGTTCTAACGAAGATGATTTGCCCTTAACGGCACTACCAGCGGTAGGCGCCATAATTGATCCAAATGTAGGAGGAGTAAGCCAACCAAATCAGGTGTTTATTGATTTATCCGAGGCTAGCCAAACCGTATTGGCAAGAAACGGATGGGATTTAGGGTTTTATTCAGGTGATCAATCTAGGGTCGTACTGAACAGTGCCTTGGGTGCATTGGTACGGCCAATTGCTCAGAATGATTTAAACTTAGTGACGGCTGCCGATACCATGGGCTTTGCCAGTCAAATGGACATTGATGTAATCTTTAGTGCTTTATTTGGCCCTCCTGCGCCTTGGTTAACATCGGCTTCTTCTTGGGCTGATGATCCCTCGGGTGATCCATCAAAAACTGCTTTTGCCGAAGTTTCACCTGTTCTTGAGAACAATCAAGTGCATATTATTAATAGAGGGAAAAACCCTGACGGAACACAAAGGGGATGGATGAAAGTAAGGGTGGTTAAAAGCTCAAGTGGCTATACTTTACAGTATGCTGAAATTAATGCCACTAGCTTTCAAGAATTGGAGATCCCGAAAAATGATAATTTTAACGTTGTGCCGGTAAGCTTTGAGAGTGGTATAGTTTCATCTTTTCCAGAAAAGAAGGATTGGGACTTTAAGTTTACCGTTTTCACAGACCTCTTACCAATCAACAATACCGTTTCAATCCCTTACACAATACGAGATTACGTTTTGATCAATAGCCATGAAGTAGAGGTGGCAAGAGTAGCGGTCACTGCTGAGATTACTTATGATAGTTTCGATGTAGGGTCTATTGGGTCGCTAGACTTTTCGTCAAATGCAAATGTGATTGGTACTAGTTGGAGAAATATAGCGCAACCCAACTCTGATTTAGCAACAGGGGTAAAAGATGATATTTTCTATGTGTTGAAAGACGCAGCTGAAAACTATTATAAAGTACAATTTACTAGGCTTGTAGACGCGCAAACAGGGGAACGTGGTAATCCTCAGCTTCAATTTAAATTAGTGGTGCAGCCTTCACTCTAAGTGCTTCAACATAAATAGAATAAAGGCAATCAAGTATGCCATGATAGTCATTAGACTCTCACTCGGCTTATACTTGATTGCCAATAAAACCCTATTTGCCTGTGGGTGCGGTAGGTTCAAATTCGCTCTTTAACAAACGAAGTTCAATTTCAAAATGCTTTAAAACCATGAAAAAAATAATAATTTTTACCCTGTGCATTATGAGTATTAATGCCTTGGCTCAAAGTAAAAAGAAGCAAGACCGGGCAGCAATAAAAGAGATGTGCGGCTGCTATGAAATCACCTTTAATTTTGCAGAGACTTTTGCGCCTGATAATGACTACAAATTTCATGAAAATTATAAATCGGGAGGCCTTGAATGGGCGCAGTTAGTCGTAGACGAAAAAGAGAAAGTTTCCTTGCAGCATTTGTTAATTGTTGCCCCTCAAACAATTGTAAAACATTGGCGACAAGAGTGGATTTATGAAAATACTTCTCTTTACGTGTATGATAAAGACGCATCTTGGAAGCCTCTAGAATTATCTAAAAACGAAGTTAAAGGACAATGGACCCAAAAAGTATTTCAAGTAGATGATGGTTTGCGCTATCAAGGATCAGCCAGTTGGGTTCATGCAGACGGACGACATTTTTGGGAAGCGAAGGCTGATTCTCCACTACCAAGGCGCGAGTTTTCTAAAAGAAGCGATTATAATGTAATGGTTAGAACCAATCGCCATGAAATAACTACTGAGGGTTGGACTCACGAGCAAGACAATGATAAAGTAATTAGAGAAAGCGGTAATGATGAGTTACTAGCCGAAGAGAAAGGTTGGAATACATATAAAAAAGTCGAAGACAGTAGGTGTAAAGATGCCCAAGATTGGTGGGCGAAGAATGAGCGATATTGGTCTGATGTTCGTAAAGTTTGGGACCAAGTATATGCTTCAAAAGAGACATTGACTTTTAAAGTTAAAGTGGAGAATGAGCAGATGTATGAAAAGATTTTTGCCTTAGGAGACGAAATGCTAAAGGCTGATACTTACGATAGTGAGACAATTCAAAATGAGGTAAAACAGATCATTGAGAAGTACAGAGAAGAGTAGTTTTTTTTTTCAGTAGAAAGGGAGGGTGCTGAAAGGCACCCTCTTGCTCTATTTGTGTATCAATTATTTGATAGCGCATTTCCTGAAAAAATAAAGCGCTAATGCCAGAATGGAATCTAAAACTTATAACTAACCGAAAGCCTCGCCCTTCTGGCACTTCGCTATTTATGATAATAGCTCAGCAGGGGCTCTGTTTTTAGTGAGGTCCCTTGAGGTAGCATGGCAGCGTAGCTTTTCGCAGTCTCCGCCTTAGAAGCTCATTATTTCTCTGAACTTGATGCTCTGTCTTCTCGACACTTCTACTTCTTCACCATCTTTTAAATAGACCTTTAAAGTGCCACTGAACCATGGTTCGATCCGCAGGATATATTTTAAATTGATGATTTGTTGCCGATTTACTCTGAAGAATACTTCAGGATCGAGTCTGGTTTCCATATAATTCAAAGAGCGGGGAATCATTGGTTTTTGATCTTTGAAGTAGATGCGGGTATAACTCCCCATAATTTCTAGAATACGGATATCGGCTAAATCCACAAACCAGCACTTTTCACCATCTTTTACAAACACCTGATTTTTGAGACCCAGTGTTTGCTTGTGCAGCGAGTCTTCATCACGTTGTCTGATTTTATGGGCTGCTTTTTCTAAGGCTAGCATTAAGCGTTCTTCCTTAATTGGCTTCTGTAAATAGTCCAAGGCATTATGGTCGAAGGCCTTCATGGCATAGTGATCGAAACCAGTAGTAAAGATCACCTCAGGTGCATCCTCCAATTCCTGAAGTAATTCAAAACCATCTTTCCCTGGCATTTGAATATCCAAGAAAAGTAGGTCTGGCTTAAGTTCGATTATTTTTTCTATGGCGATGTCAGCGTTTTCCGCTTCGCCAATCACTTGAATGTCATCTCTTTGTTTGAGTAAATGCTTAAGCTCTTGCCTTGCTAGGTCTGAATCATCGATGATTAAAGCTTTCATGCTAAAGGAATTTTTAGTGTGGCTGTGACGGTATTATTCTGGGTGTTCTCAATTTTAAGTTCGGCAAAGTGGCCGAAAAGGATTTTCATTCGTTCAATAAGGTTTTTTAACCCTACCCCTTCGCGCTTACTCTTTCCTTTTAGCTGACCATCATTACAGACTTCTATTCGTAAATGGCTTCCGTCAAGGGCAGATTTAATAGAAACATTGCCTCCAGTTGCGATTTGCGAAATACCATGCTTAATCGCGTTCTCAACTAAAAGTTGAATCGCCATTGGCGGAATTTTAATCTCTAAACTCTCACTGTCTATCTTGAATTCGTAAGTCAATCGATTATTAAACTGAATGGATTCGAGTTGTAAATAATCCTTCACGATTTCTAATTCTTGCTTTAAGCTTACTTTTTCTGAAGCATTGAATTGGATGGAGTACCTCAGTAATTCAGAGATATGCGTGACCATTCCTCGGGCTTTATTAGGGTCGGATAAAATGAGCGATCGAATATTATTCAAAGCATTAAATAGGAAATGAGGATTGATCTGGTTTTTGAGAATGGCCAACTCAGCTTCCTGAAGTGCCGCCTTCAACTTTAATTTTTCTATTTCACTTCTGCGATTGCGTTGCACAAAATGGTAGGCGAAATAGATGGCTCCCCAAGTAATGATAATGGCAGTCACATTGGCGGTAAAGCCAAAAAAGTTGACCACGCTAAATGGCATAATACCTTTGAGCGGTAAAATTAAATAGATGAAAAGGTGAATAAATATTTGAGCAACAA
>JBLIES010000195.1:0-6426 GCA_047633135.1 Roseivirga sp. | reverse complement strand
CTACCAAAAATCTTGACTATCTAATAGTCAAAGTCTTCTTTTGCGAAAACAATGGAAGACGAAGCCGGAGTGGTGAAACTGGTAGACACGCAAGACTTAAAATCTTGTGACCATCTGGTCGTGCGGGTTCAAGTCCCGCCTCTGGTACGTTTAAAGCCCCTTTTTAAGGGGCTTTTTGCATTTTAAGATACTAGGTACAGCGCTTAGGCTTAATATAAACTCCGTAGTCACTCATCAATAGCTTCTAAGGTCCCCATTAGAACGCATTATTAAGGCAAGATATCACTAGCACTAGTGAGTCATTTTGGCTAGTACTAGTAATTGACTCTTGATACAGGCCTGCCTAGTTTTGTTTAGAATTAATCTAAATAATAAAAATCAATTAATCCGATTAAAATGAAAGTTAAACTACTCCTTTGGGTACTGTTTGTCTTTGGTGGGATATTCCAATATAGCCTTAGCGCACAACAATCAAATCAACTTCTAGATCGAGGTTTTTGGAAATCAAAACCATCCTTGGCAGAGGTCAATACCAAGATTAGGGAAGGGAATTCTCCAACTGAATTTACCTCATCAATGTTCGATGCCACAGCCTATGCAATTTTAGAGAATAATCCTTTATCCACCATCAAACTGCTGATCAGTCAAGGCAATGATGTAAATAAAATAACGCACGATGCTCGGACTTATATTTTCTGGGCAGCTTATAAAGGCGATGTCGAACTGATGGAATATTTACTTGCGCAAGGAGCAAGAACAGACTTATTAGACCAGGCTGGGTATTCAATTCTCATGTTCGCAGCCTCAACAGGACAGAAGAATAAAGCAGTCTATGAACTTTGCATAGAAAATGGCATGGACATAAGAACGCAGTTAGACAGAAGTGGTCGAAATGCGCTATTAGCCTATGCTAGTCGTATGGAAGATACTGACATGCTTGATTATTTCGCTGGCTTCGGTTTAGATATCCATAGCACTGATGAAAATGGAAACGGTGTCTTCAATTACGTAGCACAAAACAGAAATCTTGACCTACTTAAGACGCTGGTCTCCAAGTATAAAGTAGACTTCTCAATAAACACAAAGACGAACGAAAATGCATTCTACTTTGCCACTAGGAGAAGTACAAGTGATGACGAGCTCTCGCCATTACCACTCTACCAATATTTTGAAAGCTTGGGCTTGAACCCGGCAGAAGTAACCAAATCAGGAAGAAACGCGCTTCACAACCTTGCTATCAGAAGTAATGACCTGTCTTTGTTCAAATATTTTGTCGACAAAGGTGGGGATGTTAATCAAATAGATGATGAAGGTAATACCCCACTAATCAATGCTTCGTCTAGAGGGTCACTTCAAAAGATTGAGTTCTTAACAAGCCTGACAAAAGACATTAACCACCGTAATAAAGAAGGTTATTCAAGCTTCACGAGAGCCTTTAAGTATAATGAAATGGACGTTGTAAGGTTCTTGAAAAGTAAAGAGGCAGATGTAAAAGTAGTGGATCAAAAGGGCTATGACCTGGGCTATCACCTTGTAGAGGCCACAAGAGGAAACCTTGAGCTCTTTGATGAGAAAATGAAGTTCCTTATGGGTACAGGCTACGACCCAAAGACAAAACAATACGATGACTCCAGCCTACTCCATGCAGCTATTTCAAAACAGAATACCGAATTCATTAACAAACTAATAGCACTTGGTATTGACATCAATGCGAAAGATGGGAATAGTCAAACCATTTTGCATCATGCTGCAATGCAAGCAGAAAACAGCGAAATTCTCAAATTCTTACTAAAATCTGGCGCTGATAAAAAAGCACTTACGGAGTTTGAAGAGTCCGCTTACGACTTAGCATTAGAGAATGAAATCTTAAGCAGTGATAAATCAAGTATAGAATTTCTAAAGCCTCAAGGAAAATGAAAAATAGAGTTTTAATGGCCGTATTACTATTGATGGCCACTGTCAGTTATGGATTCAAATTAGCCAGCACAGATAAAATCACCTATAAGTGCTTGATTCAACTGACAAATTATGGAGGAGAAGGAGCATATGTGGTACTCTCTGTGTTGAATGCGGAAGGCGAATATGTAAAAACACTTTCTGTCAATGGAGATGATGAAGACTGGTATGAAGACATGCCTGCATGGTATAAATTCTACCCCAATAATAAGGTAGAAATAGACGGTATGGCTGGTGCCTCTATTACCAGTGGAGGAAGAAAATTAGCTACACTAGAAGTGGATGCTTCCATGATAGGTGCTGGTTATAAACTGCGGTTTGAAACGGCAGTGGAGGACCAAGAGTACCATGAGAAAGATCTTGAACTAGACTTAACGGCTGATGTTGTAGGTCAACGCTTGCAAGGCAGCGGTTATATCCGCTACGTACAGTTAATAAAAAAGTAGACAGCAAGATCAAAATATGTCTATTTCATTGTGGCGAGTAACGCATCTGTGGCTAGCTGTAATTAGCTCAATTTTCCTTTTGATAGCGTCTGCCACAGGCGCTATCTTATCTTTTGAACCTATCTACGAGGGAAGTTATTCCCTTAAGGTTAATCAAGCCGATGACCTTCCGATCGGTAAGTCAATTGAGCTTATCAAGGAAAGACACGAAGAAATTCTGAACATTACCCGCGATGCAAATGGCTACATAGCAATACAAACTGTTAATGAGAGTGAAGCCTTTTATATAAACCCCTTTACGGGTGAAAAAATTGGTGCACTCTTTGAAACTCCCCGAATTTTCGATTTTTGCAGAACGCTACATCGATCTCTATTTCTTGGTAAGGCAGGCAGATTTCTGATTGGTCTAACATCAGTATTTCTCCTGTTTATAGCCATTAGCGGCTTCTTTTTAATCCTTAAAAAGCAGGGGGGACTCAGAAAGTACTTCTCAAAAGTCGTCAAAAATGAATTTTACAAAGACTATCATTCCCGCTTTAGTCGTTGGATGATCATCTCAATTGTAATTATTTCGATTTCAGGTGCTTACTTATTTTTAGAGCGCTTTAATGTAATAATCGTCCCGCAATTAAATCATACAATAGAGGAGGTAAATTTAACAGACACTCCAGTGCTAACCCTGGCGAAATATCCAGCACTGGCGGGTTTACGGCTCGAAGATTTGAGAGAAGTCAACTTCCCTTTTGCTGAATTTCCTGAGGAATACTATGAATTCAAGCTGAAGGATAGGGAGCTATTGGTTAATCAGTTTTCAGGTGAAATAATCAGTGAAATTCAATACCCAATCATCAAACTGATTTCACAACTGAGTTTTGACCTTCATACAGGGGAAGGCACAATTATTTGGTCATTGGTACTTTGTATTAGTAGCATAGGCACGTTATTTTTTATTTATACCGGTTTTGCTATTTACTTAAAGCGCGAAAAAAATGGTGTAAAAAACCCATTTAGGAAGGCTGATTGCCCGATCGTTATTTTGGTGGGTTCAGAGCAAGGAAGCACTCATCGCTTTGCAAATGCGTTACAAAAAAGTCTAATCCGAGAAGGTCAGAAGGTATACCTGACCAGTATGAATAAGTATGAAGTATTTGAGAAAATGAAACACATGCTAATCCTGACCTCCACATATGGAGTCGGTGAAGCGCCTTCGAATGCCAATACCTACATTGCCAAACTAAGAGCGATCCAACAAAATCAAAGTTTTAAATATGCTGTTCTGGGTTTTGGCAGCAAAGCCTATCCAGACTTTTGCCAATTTGCGATTGAGGTAGATCAAGAACTGAATCAACTTAAAGAGGCGAATCAAGTCGTTCCCCTTCACACCGTAAATAATGAATCAAAAGATGAATTCATTTCTTGGGTAAAGAGTTTGGAGAAAACTCTGACATTAAACCTACCCATTAGCGATAACGATCTAGCTAAGACCAAAACCCGACAATTTGAATTAGAGGTACTAAATAGAGAGTGCTCCCTTAATGAACTGGACAGTACATTTGTATTAAAATTAAGGTGTAGCCATCGGGTGCTTAAAAAATATAGATCAGGTGATATCATGTCAATCGTACCTCCTGGAGAATTAAAAGAGCGACTATACTCAATGTCCGTAGATAATGACCAGAAAATGATACTGCTGAGTGTCCGTAAGCATCAAACAGGGGTATGCTCCTCATACCTATCCAAACTAAACAACGGAGATAAGATGCGAGTCAGTTTCAAATCTAACGCTCAATTCCATTTTCCAGCAGATGCTCCAGGAGTGATTATGATTGCGAATGGTACTGGCATAGCTCCTTTTCTAGGCATGATAGCTACTAATAATAGTAAACAGAACATCTCTCTATTCTGGGGGGGGCAGAACAAGCAGTCTTTGATGCTCTACAATAAGTATTTGCAGAATGCCAAGTCTGAGGGAAAGTTGAATAGACTTGAGATAGCATTCTCGAGAGAGGAAGAGAAAAAACAGTATGTTCAAAACATTGTCTCGTCAGAAATAGAGTGGATTTTAACCTCACTCAGCCAAGGGTTCGTCATTATGATCTGTGGAGGGCTTGCTATGCAAAAAGGAGTAGAAGAAATCATTGCTCCTGCCATTGAGCAATACCTAAATTTATCCTTAGATCACTTCAAAGAAAAAGGGCTTATCAAAACGGACTGTTATTAGTCTCCTTCCTAAAATTTATAGAACACAAGCACTACTACCACTAGCCATAATTACTACTACCACTAGCGATTGACCAGACAATCAGATAGGGTTAAGTTTACATATAATGTATGATTGGTCTGCGTGTACACAAGGACATCAATAGGATACGTTACTTAAAAAACAATGAAATGGCCTGAGTAGCTTCATTGCCTAATCATAGCATTCTAAATGAAAGGTAATGGACAAACTCAAAGTGAGAGTCACCAGAAGGGTGACTCTCACTTTGAGCTATTTTTCATACACGTAGTTAATCCTAAAGTTACTCTCGGGAGAGAGTAAGTTTTTTAAAACCAAATCTTATGAGTCAATGTAATCCGTCTGTATTGGTACAAAGCATACACTTGAATATTTCTCTGTGCAAGTGCTGTAAACGGATTGGCTTGTTTTACAAAAATATGCTGGTTGGTTTTGAAATAGAGGGATTTAGACACTTTTGCGAGGGCGTATCTAATATGGAATTCTATTCAAACGCTATACTATTCCCAAATGGAGAAGACTACATAGTCGTAGATACTTGTCATCAAGACATCCAATTCTGTTTCACTCATACAGAATTCAAAGAATTATTATTAGCACTCAATGAGTCAATACTTATGGTTGAAGTACATGAATCTTTAGAAATACATTCATGAAGCACAAAATAACAATGCTACACCAGTCAGAAGACATACAGGTTTATCGATGTAATTGCTGTAGACACTACAACGTTAATTATCGAAATCTCTTTATGGTTTTCACCTACAGAGAACTGAAGTCATTTATTGAAATGCTCAAATCACTCGAAGGGCATCATTATAATTGCATACACCCTGAAGGTCACAAAGCCGTGATAAGTAACTCAAGGTTTGATAGTAACGGTATGGGTTTTACAGCTGAAGAAACCCAATATATAATTAGTCAAGTTGAACAGGCCATGATTATAGATCAAGTAAACAAAGCACTATTGAGCTGAAAGGTATTAAGTCCTTGGTGGATCTAATGAATTATATGATGGTGTAACATCAGATAAGGAAGATGAAAAAAGTATCTATACAAGGCACAAATTCTAATTTTTTTAATCAGTTAGAGCATACAGCCTGTCAAGGCATACTAAATGTGTTAGTTAACAGTAAAAACCACTCTCGAAGAGAAAGATTGAAAATATAACTGAAATGCAATGTCCATACCTAATGGATCAATTGAAGCTTAAACTGAAAAAATAGATTCATGATGAGTTTAGAGCACCTAATTAACGAAACTGACTTTGGAAAGGTGACTGTTTGTAAAAACGGAAAGACCTACTTATTAAGGTTCCAAAATTTAGTGTTTCGCCTGGGTCCGGTAGAAATCGCGTATTTCAAGGACTTTATCTTTACTAAAAAACACACATTTTGCTGGTTTAAAACAATGCTTGACGTAAAGGCACTTGTACACATGGAGCAATTAAATTTACAATTTGTGCTTACAGAAAAAGAACTTGAACAACTCGGACAATTGCTGATGGAAACACAGTTAATTATAGAAAGTAGACTCCTGACCTTACCCTCTCAGAGACATGAAAAAACAAATAAAAGAGGGGGGAAATAAGTTTATGCTATGGTTAGGACACTGCTGCTACGGAATCTGTGATAGACTTAATTGTTAAAGAATTGAGAGATGAGCATGTCAATAATCATGGTGTATACAATAGAAAGAAAGCTGACTTTGATCAATACGGCAAACTAGTAATCGGTTAATTGACTTGATTCGATGGTGACCTCCAAAGTAACGGAGAGGCTTTTT
>JBLIES010000194.1:0-6554 GCA_047633135.1 Roseivirga sp. | reverse complement strand
GTTTCAAAGCTTTCTAATCCTGATATCCTTAAACCAAAGTGGGCTATCATGGTCTTGCAAACCGATATAGCCTGTTGTGAACGATCCATAAAGTGGTGAGTCCTTCCATTTACCTGCGGCCTTCTTCTCTTTCCAATCTTCTGACCAAGGCACAAAAGAGACAATCTTTTTACCATTGAGCCAATGCTCTACTAAAGTGGGTGTGAAGATGATTTTGGAGCTATTCCATTCTCCAGCTGGTTTCACAATTTTCTGTGCTAAGTCAGGTACATGCATGGCATAGTCTGCACCTGTTTTTTGCCACTCTTCTAGTTTGGCATTATTGATTTCTTCCCATTGCAAATCATCCAACAATTGATATTCAGGAGAAATGGCTGGTGGACCTCCTTCTACATTTTCTTTCAAATGGTAGAAAATACCGCTATTGCCGCCTGCTGGTAATTTCCATTCCAAGTAAAGCTCGAAGTTCTCGAATTCTTCAGCACCATAAATGATGTCCTTACCGCCTTGCATCTCGGACTCTAATTTCTTTTCTGTGTCGAAGGTGAGTGCACCATCCACTATTTCCCATTGGGCCGGCAAAGCATCGCCATTGTAGGCTCTCCATCCGTCAGTGCTTGTACCATCGAAAAGGATTATCCAGTCTTCATCCGCGGTTTCTTTTGATCCAGAACCGCAAGCCGAAATACATAGCGCTAATAATGTGAGTAGAAAAAGTTTTTTCATATTTAATTTATTGATTTTGTTCAGTTTAAATTTTCTCAAAAGAGCTATTGTAAGTCATTCCGAAGGAATCCTTTCACGTAATACAAGTCGACTTAACTTTCTGAAAAAAAATCCCTACCGGATGACTTCAAAAATGAAAATCATTCCCCCAATTTCTTCAAAATAATATTCCTCCAATGGACTTTAATTCCACCACCATCGTGGATTTGTAGAGCGATTGCGCCTTTGCCTTCGCCTATCTTTTCGTCTTTTAAATACACCATCTGTTCGCCATTTAGCCAAGAAGTGACCTCATCCCCTTCTACCCTGATTTTCATGGTGTTCCATTCACCCATTTTCAAAGCCTTGTCCTTTTCTGGGTCTGGTTGAATCAGCCAACCTCTGCCGTATGATTCATAAATACCGCCAGTATTATTGCCTGGAGGAGCTACTTCTATTTGCCAACCACTCACTTTGGTGCCCTCTACAGTTGATCTGATGAATACACCACTGTTGCCATTGGCTTCTTGCCTAAAATCTAAAGTGAGTTCGAAATCATCGTAAAAATCTACCGTAGAAAGGTATCCATACTGTGCCGCTGGTCCACTTTCACAAATCAACTCACCATTTTCAACATACCATTTTTCTTCACCATGATTGATCCAACCACCAAGGTCTTTGCCATTGAAAAGATGGATTTCGTCTTTTTGCCCTAAACAACTGGTGATGAGGAAGGCAAGTGCAAGAAAGGCAAGGGAATAAGTGCGTGTAAATTTCATTAGAGAGGTCTAGTGGATTAAAAAAGTGAAAAGTAAAATTCTTTAGCGTGTTGAAGATAAAAATTAGTTCGGGAAAAACGAACGTATATTATTTGAGCATACCAGCGGTGAGGTGACTTCGAGTAACCTCACTGCTGGCTGTCGCAGGTTCTCCGAACCAGTGACTAATATCAATGTTAAGACTCGGCCTGTAGGGAGCATAAAATCATCGATTACTTGCGTTTCTGAAAAAGACCTCTTCGAGGTGACTTGGATGTTAGAATGTTATTCGTTTAATCGATGCGCCACTTCAGGATTATTTTTTTAAATGCAATTACTATCTTTAGTCAACCTTTAATTCAACCAAATGATGAAAAACTACTTTTTAGCTGCTGCCCTGCTTTTGAGCAGCATCACATTCGCGCAGAAAGCACCAAAGGCAGATAAGAACAAAGCGGCCATTATCAACAACCTAGAAGCCCAATACGATCATTACAAGGAAATTTCACACCAAATATGGGAATGGTCTGAAGTCGGTTATAAGGAAGTAAAAAGCAGCGCGCTTTTACAGAAAATATTGACTGATGCTGGCTTTCAAGTAGAGGCTGGCATTGCTGGTATGCCCACCGCTTTTGTAGCGACTTGGGGTACGGGTGGCCCTGTAATTGGTATTTTAGCCGAATTTGATGCGCTTCCGGGCCTATCACAAACGGCAAGTACAAGTAAAGAAGTTGACCCTAATCGAGACGCTGGTCATGCTTGCGGTCATCATTTGTTTGGAACTGCTTCTGTAGCAGCCGCCATCGAATTGAAAAATGAGTTGGAAAAAACAGGTAAAAAGGCTGTCCTTAAAGTCTATGGTACACCAGCAGAAGAAGGTGGATCGGGAAAAGTATACCTGACCAGAGACGGTTTCTTTCAAGGAGTGGATGTAGTACTTAACTGGCACCCTGGAGACGTTAATAACTCCAATCTGAATACTTCGCTCGCCAACATAACGGCCAAATTTAGATTTAGAGGTATTTCGGCCCATGCTGCGGTTGCACCTGAACAAGGCAGGTCAGCCTTAGATGGTGTTGAATCAATGAATTATATGGTCAATATGATGCGGGAGCACGTACCTTCCGATGCTAGAATTCACTATGTAATTACTCAGGGTGGTAAGGCGCCTAATGTGGTGCCTGATTTTGCCGAAGTGTATTATTACGCTAGACACGTTGACCCAGAAATCGTGAAAAATATTTTCAGTCGTATCGTTAAGGCTTCCGAAGGCGCAGCCATGGGTACGGGTACCACTGTTGAGCACGAGATTATTGGTGGTGTTTACAACTTATTACCTGTTGAGTCGCTCGCGCGAATGATGCAAAAGAACTTGGCTTTGGTGGGCGGTGTTATCTACACTGCCGAAGATATGGCCTTCGGAAAAGCAATTCAATCTACTTTAATGGGTACAAAATTACCTCTTCTGACAAGCGCTGCTGAAGTTGAACCGTTTAGTGTTGACAGTAGAAAAGGTGGGTCAACCGATGTAGGTGATGTAAGTTGGGCAGTACCTACTGTTGGTGCTCGAATAGCGACTTGGGTGCCGGGAGTGCCCTCTCATAGCTGGCAGGCCGTAAGCTGTGGCGATAACGAAGTGGGATATAAAGGAATGATGGTAGCCGCGAAAACCATGGCAACCATGGGCTGGGAATTGATCAATAATCCTGTAGCCATAGTTGCGGCTAGAAAAGAATGGTTGGATTTACGCGGTCCTGATTATGTTTACGTTCCTTTGATCGGCAACAGAAAACCAGCATTGAACTACAGAGGTAATAATTAATCGATACTTCATTCAATTGAAAAGCAGGCCCTTAATTCAGGGCCTATTTTTTTTAAGCATACTTAGTCTTTCTCAGTTTCAATAAAAGACTTTAAATCGTTCATGCGTTCTTCCACCTCAATTTTCTGAAGTTCAAAAGCTTCGTCATGCTTGACATTATTCTCGTAATGCGCCCAGTGCTTTTGCGCCTTTTTAATGACTCGGGCTGTAATGTTAAACTCCTTATGGTCAAGTAAATCGGCTGCGGTACGCGAAACTTTAAAACTTCCGAAAAGGTAATGCTTGAAAAGCTCAACATAGGACTCGCTGATATCGAAGCCTTCTAAGGCCATCAATAAATCCCCAAGAATAGTGACGTTTTCTCTTTGTTTCAAGGCCTCCAGTATGTGAGGCAAAGCAGCGTCATTATTTTTACTTATTCCGAGCGTTCTGGCGGCAATCAACCTTGTTTCAGGATTGTCATTGGTGAGAAGTTCAACCAAAGTTGATACTACTTCTTCTGTGCCTATACTTGCCAAGTAATTAGAAGCGTTAAAACTCTTATCATTCAATTCACCCTTTATTTCTGCTAGGGCCTGCTCAACTTCTTTCGCCATTACTTAAGGTTATATTTTTATTAATCGAAATTTTCACTTCCACGAATAAACATAAGTTTCAGCTAGGTCTGAGAGTTCATTGTCAACAATTTTAATAATATGGATCGAATAATTTATTTGATGCAGTAAACGATGCCTAGATAACCTTTGACCTGACCTCATTCTGTACTTCAAACCATTGTGAAAACTATCATTCAAGCACCATTTTAACTAAATCTATCCTTTAAACCGTTTAATTAAAAAAAATTAAACGTAGCGTAAATCACCATTTAATGATCACCTTGTATTGAACAGACAATTAGAAAATCAAGTATTATGTCAAAAGAAAAAGAAGGTAAAGCGAAGAATGATAAGACGGCTCCGGCAATGAACCTTAAGGAGAAAAGAGCTGCAAAAGCAGTTAAGAAGAAGAACAAAAAAGGAAAAGAATAAATTTATTTAAGGTCTAATAAGGTTGTGACTACTTTGAGTCACAACCTTATTCAATTAACCATCATTATATGAATTGAACATTTTCACCAAGAATATTTTTAGAGTAAGTCCAACCGTTTATACTGAGGGAAATCTTGAGTTCAAACATACAGTCAAGAGGTAGGTCAAACGTATTTCTTATTGCAAAGCTTAACATAATCCTTTCAATAAGGATTTTGCCTATTGCGAAAGATTTTTTCTCTGAACTTCCCGAACCTTTTTCAGCTTTGTTATTAAGTAAATCAATGAGCTCTAATAAGCAGTAAAGTTGAAATAGTTCATCGGTTGCTTACCCACTGCCCCACCAAAAATTCATTTTAACTTCCCTCAGGTATGCATTCCAGAGAAAAAAGGTCAAAGTCAAGGCTGAAAGCCTCTTACAACGGAGATAGCATGTTTACGTTTTCAACTTTGAACCTCTCTCCTTTGGGCTCTTTTTCATAAAAAAAAATAAAATCATCTCAACAATAACGAAACGCTAATTCTGGTATAGTAATCTAAGGTTAGCAGCGTGAGTCAAACATTGACGAACTGTTACTCGCAGTTATTCATAATAACTTGACTTGGGCACCTAGCTTTTATTGAACATCATTTTAATAAAAGCGATTCAAATTTATATCTTTGCGGCCAAATGCCTTTTTATGATTTCAGTTGATGCCGTAGGTGTAGAATTCAGTGGAACTACCCTTTTCAGTAATGTTACTTTTAATATCAATGATAATGACCGAATAGCCCTTATGGGTAAAAACGGAGCAGGTAAATCTACCTTGTTGAAAATCATTGCTGGAGGTAATAAACCCACAAATGGCAAAATCTCTGCCCCAAAAAATGCGGTAATTGCTTATTTACCTCAGCACCTTTTAACAACAGATGACTGCACTGTTTTTGAAGAAGCCTCTAAAGCCTTCTCGAAAATTACTGATATGAAGAATAGAATGGATGCACTCACCCATCAGTTAGAAACCCGTACGGACTATGAATCTGATGCCTACAGTAAAATAATTGAAGAAGTATCTGAGCTTAGTGAGAAATATTATAGCATTGAAGAAATTAACTTTGACGCTGAAATAGAGAAAACTTTGGCTGGGCTGGGCTTTTCGCGTGCTGATTTGACTCGCTCCACTTCAGAATTTAGTGGGGGCTGGAGAATGCGCATTGAGTTGGCTAAAATCCTCCTTCAAAAACCTGATCTTATCTTGCTCGATGAGCCTACTAATCATTTGGATATTGAATCTGTACAATGGCTAGAAGACTTTTTGAAGAATAGTGCCAAAGCGGTCATGGTGATTAGTCACGATAAAACTTTTGTAGATAATTTAACCAATCGAACTATTGAAATTACGCGTGGCCGTATTTACGACTACAAAACAAACTATTCTCATTATTTGGAACTGCGCAAGGAAAGACGGGAGCAGCAACAAAAACAGTTTAACGATCAAGCCAAACAAATCGCAGATATTCAGCAGTTTATAGATCGATTTAAGGGGACTTACTCGAAAACACTCCAAGTACAGTCAAGGGTGAAAATGCTCGAAAAAATAGACATCGTTGAAGTAGACGAAATAGATTCTTCCGCTTTAAGCCTCAAATTCCCTCCTGCCCCTAAGTCAGGAAACTATCCGGTGATCGCTGACGGCCTTACCAAGAAGTATGGTGATCATGTCGTTTTTCAGGATGCTTCTTTGACGATTGAACGCGGTGAGAAAGTGGCCTTTATAGGTAAAAACGGAGAAGGTAAATCTACGCTAGTGAAAGCCATCATGGGTGAAATTGATTTTGATGGTGGCTTGCAAGTAGGCCATAATTCAATGATTGGATATTTTGCGCAGAATCAGGCTTCTCTTCTAGATGAAAATCTGACGGTCTTTCAAACAATAGACGAAATCGCCCATGGCGATGTAAGGACAAAAATCAAAGATTTATTAGGTGCCTTCATGTTCTCTGGCGAAACGATCGAAAAGAAAGTAAAAGTGCTTTCTGGTGGTGAACGTACACGACTGGCAATGATCAAGTTACTGCTGCAACCAGTTAATTTATTGATTCTAGATGAACCTACTAACCATTTGGATATCAAGACAAAAGAAATTTTAAAAGATGCATTGAAAGCTTTTGAGGGTACCATCATTTTAGTTTCCCATGATAGAGATTTCTTAGATGGCCTTGCCAATAAAGTGTTTGAATTTGGTAATAAGCGGATTAAAG
>JBLIES010000193.1:0-6566 GCA_047633135.1 Roseivirga sp. | reverse complement strand
TTTTCCGCTTCTTCAAATTCTGGAGAATCAGTAGAAATAGCACCTGTTCTGATATCATCAGCCAAATAATCACCAATGGTGTAGGGCAAAACGAAATAACCGTCTGCTAAGCCTTGCATAAGAGCCGAAGCTCCCAAACGGTTTGCACCGTGATCGGAAAAGTTAGCTTCACCAACAGCAAAACAACCAGGAATGGTGGTCATTAGGTTATAATCAACCCAAACACCACCCATGGTATAATGAACGGCAGGGTATATTTTCATTGGTGTTTTGTAAGGATTGTCGTTAGTAATCTGCTGGTACATTTGGAAAAGGTTACCATACTTACTTTCAATCATCTTTTCTCCCAAAACTCGTACTTGAGCATCAGTCGCATTGTGTAACCCTTTAATATTCGCTTGCTCATGACCATAGCGCATGATAGCAGCATCAAAGTCTAAGAAGACCGCTTCGTTTGTTGCGTTCTTTTCTACACCAAAACCAGCATCACATCTTTCTTTTGCAGCGCGTGAGGCTACATCTCTTGGCACAAGGTTACCGAAGGCTGGATACCTTCTTTCCAAATAGTAATCTCTATCTTCTTCCTTAAGATCACTGGCTTTCATCTTTCCTTCACGAATTGACTCGGCATCCTCAGCTTTATTCGGAACCCAAATTCTACCATCATTTCTTAACGATTCTGACATTAAAGTCAGCTTAGATTGTTGATCACCGTGTTGTGGAATGCAGGTAGGATGTATTTGTGTAAAACATGGATTAGCGAAGAATGCACCTCTTCTATGTATTTTCCATGCAGCAGAGGTGTTAGAACCCATTGCATTGGTAGAAAGGAAAAATACATTCCCATATCCACCAGAAGCGATCACCACCGCATGGGCAGAATGTCTCTCGATTTCTCCAGTAGTTAAGTTTCTCGCAATAATTCCTCTTGCCTTTCCATCTACAATCACCAGATCCATCATTTCATGACGATTGTACATTTTAATTTTTCCTTTACCAATTTGGCGAGACATGGCCGAATAACAGCCCAACAGCAATTGCTGACCTGTTTGCCCTTTGGCATAAAAAGTTCTAGAAACTTGAACACCACCAAAAGATCGGTTATCAAGTAACCCACCATAATCTCTTGCAAAAGGAACACCTTGTGCAACGCATTGGTCAATAATATTAGTTGATACCTCAGCCAAACGATAGACATTGGCCTCCCTAGACCTGTAGTCACCTCCTTTTACGGTATCGTAAAATAATCTATACGTTGAGTCTCCATCCCCTTGGTAATTCTTAGCGGCATTAATTCCACCTTGAGCTGCAATCGAGTGTGCCCTTCTTGGAGAATCTTGATAACAAAATGCTTTTACGTTATAGCCAAGCTCGGCTAGCGTAGCTGCTGCAGAACCTCCTGCAAGACCTGTCCCCACAACGATAACGTCAATGGCTCTTTTATTTGCTGGGTTTACGAGGTTGATCGTATTTTTATGGGTAGTCCACTTGTCTTTCAAAGGACCAGCTGGAATTTTAGAATCTAATTTTGTCATAGCTTCTTAGAAATTAAAGAGCATTAATATAATGATAAACTGCAATGAAGATAAACCCAGCGGGGATCACTATGGCATACACATTTCCAATTTTGGCTATCAAGGGAGTATATTTTCTATGACTAGCCCCTACTGATTGAAATGCTGACTGGAAGCCATGAAGTAAGTGTAATGATAGCAATACGAATGAAAACACATATATCCCTACTTTATATGGATCGTGGAACTTCTCTACCGTTTCTGCATAATACCTAGTTGGATCTTCTGGCGCGAATTCCACATATTTATGAATCATTTCTGGAATCCAGAAGTCATAAAAATGTAAGCCCAGAAAAGCTAAAATGACTGAACCAGAAATAATCATATTTCTAGAAAACCAAGTCGAGTTTGCCTCGCCTTTATTCTTAAAGTACTTTACACCTCTTGCTTTATGATTCTTGACTTCAAGAATAAAGCCCATCACAAAGTGATAGACCACCCCTAATATCAACACGGGTTGTAATGCAAATTGCACCAAAGGATTGTTACCCATAAAGTGAGACAACTCATTAAAAGTTTCTTCACTAAACACTGAGGTGATATTGATCGTAAAGTGTTGAAGCAGGAATACGATCAGAAAAAGGGCAGATAGAGCCATAGCATACTTTCTGCCAATGGAACTTGTAAAAGTTTGTTTTAACCAGCTCATTAAGATTTAATCGATTAAATTTAGACTTCAAAGTTAAGTGTGCATTCGTTAGCAATCAAATCGCTTTTCTATTTGAATGCATTCTAAATTACCCTTGAGTTCTTTACAACTCTTTGAGCACTTTTTTTGTTCGTAAGTATTACTTATTAATCATATTGCGTTAAAGCATAAAACAGCGTTAGAATGCGATTACTAAAAAAAGCCACCATACTGTTAATTCTCCTTCTTTTTGTAAAAATTGAGGCGCTAGCAACTCACATCAGAGCAGGAGAAATTACCGCTATCAGGATTTCCCAAACAAGTTTACGCTATCGTTTCACTTTAGTAATTTACTCAGATACTGGCTCCACAGTCCCCGTTTTTGCTGGAGGAGTATTTAATTTCGGTCAAGGAAGGACCATTGGCTTAGATGGCGGTACTAACAATAGGCAAACACTAATAGATGAATCTGTTTTCTTTGAAGAAAGAACTATAGGAAACGATACAAGAGTCACGATTATCCAGTTTGAGCATACCTTTGACGCTCCAGGCGTTTATGTAGTAAGCTATACTGAACAAAACAGGAACAATGAAATTTTAAACATCAATGGCGGTCGCTCTCAAGAAGTACCTTTTCACATTGAAACAGTACTCAGAATAGACCCAGGACTTGATGTCAACGCAACACCACAACTAACAATCCCTCCTGTTGACAGAGGATGTATTGGTGCTAGATTTATTCACAATCCAGGAGCTTTCGATCCTGATGGTGACAGTCTCGCTTATCGCATGGTGGATATTCTTCAAGACAGAGGGGTTCCTGTCCTCGGATATGTTCCGCTAGATGACCCCTCAATTTCCACTTTGCGCGAGGATGGAGGTAGCCCAGCAAGGTTCGAAATAGACCCAATTACAGGAGACTTTGTTTGGGATGCTCCTATGGTGGCAGGAGAATACAATGCTGCTTTTATTGTTGAGGAATGGCGATTTTCTGAATTCACCGGCCAATATGAATTACTCGGGTATGTCACCCGAGACATGCAGATTTTAATAGAAGACTGCGATAATGAAAGACCAGAACTTGAAGTACCACCCGATACTTGTATCGTAGCAGGTACTTTATTACAGGCTTTGATCATTGGTACCGACCCAGATAATAACCCAATAAAGGTAGAAGCGTTCAGCGGAATATTTGAGTTGAACCCTAACCCAGCACAATTTATTCCTGCTCCAGAATTTAGATTGCAGCCAGTTGAGCATGATTTTATCTGGCAAACCGATTTTTCTCATGTCAGGAACAGGCCCTACGAAGTTCAATTTAAAATTTCAGACATCCCGAATGATCCGGATGCACCTTCTTTAGTAGATTTTGCTAATTGGAGTATTACAGTAGTCGCACCTGCACCCACTAGCCTATCGTCTGACATTGCCGATGCACGTTCAATTCAGCTGACATGGGACAGTTACCTAGGTCGGAATTTTAATCCCGTGATGAAAGTATACAGGAGAATAGACAGCTTCGACTTTATACCAGAGAATTGTAATCTAGGCATCCCTGCTGGCTCTGGCTACGAGTTAATCGCTACACTACCGATCAACAATAACTCTTATGTGGACACAGATGAGATCAGGCCAGGGGTAAAATATTGTTACCGACTTGTTGCTGAATTCCCATTACCTAAAGGTGGTATCAGCTATGCTTCTAATGAGACATGCACAACCATACCTTTAGATGTTCCCGCTATCACTAATGTTTCTATTGAAGCAACAGACATAACTAACGGTGAAGCTTTTGTTAAATGGACTTCGCCATTAGAAATTGATCAGGCGCTATTCCCTCCTCCATTCAGGTATGAATTAATCCGTTACAACGGTTTTTCAGGCTTAGCAGGAAGACAAGTAGTCACCTCTACCGCAGATACAATTTTCACCGACACTGGCTTAAACACCCTAGAAATCCCTTACCATTATCAAGTAAGGTTCTATGATTCCGGGGATAATCTAATCGACAGCTCTGCTATGGCATCAAGTGTACGGTTAGATGCATTGGGCTTAACCAAAGCAGTCGAACTTTCTTGGCAAGCAGTTGTACCTTGGTCAAATCGTGTACAAGCATTCCCTTACCATTACATTATGAGGAACCGTACCGATGCAGCCGCTACTGACGTAGACACTTTCGTTTTAATTGATAGCGTAAGGGTAACGAGCGATGGTTTTAAATACCTAGATGATGGTAGTTTCAATGGCATAGACCTTTTTGATGACCGTGAATATTGCTACATCGTCACGACTCAAGGTAGTTATGGGAATCCATTGATTCCAGATCCTTTGATCAATAATTCCCAAAGAGTGTGTATCCAACCGAATGATGATATAGCGCCAGAAGAACCAGAAATTGAGCTCCCTGTTGGTGGAGAAGAGTTCAATGGTTTAATCGTGATTGAAAGCCCCAATTGTAGCGATTTAGATAATTTAGGTTGTGCCTTTTCCAATTATTCCAATAGTATTAATTGGACTGCGACTAATGTAGACGGTGATATTGCGAGTTACAATATTTATTTCTCCCCTTCTGGAGAAGAAGGGAGCTTTAACCTGATCGGAAATTCTCGAATCGCTAGCTTCACTCATTCGGGGCTCTCAGCATTCAAAGGTTGTTATAGGGTAAGCGCGCTTGATCGCTCAAATAATGAAAGCACATTGAGTGCCCCTATTTGTTTTGATAACTGCCCTAACTATGAACTTCCAAATACTTTCACCCCAAATGGAGATGGACTAAATGATACGTTTAGGGCTTTTGATAGGCCAAACGGAAAGTGTCCTAGGTTTGTTGAATCTGTTGAATTTCAAGTATTCAGTCGATGGGGAGGTCAAGAACTCTACAGTTACAGTTCAATTGAAGAAACTGAACCTAATTTCTTTATTGACTGGGATGGAAAAGATAAAAATGGCAATCAAGTTTCAGATGGCACTTACTTCTACAGGGTAGTCGTTACTTTCGATGTTTTTAATCCTGCAAAACGTACAGAAGAATTTAAAAACTGGGTGAAAATAGTTAGGTAGAGAAGGAACATTCTTTTCGGTTTATTGGTACTAAGCATATGGTAAAGGTAAATAAAGCAAAAGTTCAAGATGTCATCCTCTTCGATGGGGTTTGCAACCTTTGCAATGGTGCCGTGAATTTTATCATTGACCACGACCCCAAAGGAAAATTTAACTTTGCCGCTTTACAGTCTAATTATGGCCAAGCAGAGTTAAAAAGACTGGGTTATCACACCAATGAATTTGATAGCCTAATTTTGTTGACCAAGGGCGAAGTATTTCTCAAAAGTACTGCCGCCCTGAAAATAGCCAATCAGCTTTCAGGCATCTATTCTATACTGCACCTCTTCATTATTTTACCAGCATCGCTCCGAGACTGGGTTTACGATATCATTGCTAAAAACCGTTACAAGTGGTTTGGAAAGCGTGATTCGTGTAGAATGCCTACACCGGAACTCAAGCAGCGTTTTATGGGAGCTTAGGTATTAATTCTTAGTTTTGCAGTTCATAAAACATTATTACATGAACGCATACGTTTTCCCAGGTCAGGGGGCACAATTCCCAGGAATGGCCAAAGATTTATACGACACTTCAGAAAAAGCTAAAGCACTCCTTGAGTCCGCCAATGATATTTTGGGTTTCAGAATCACAGACATTATGTTTGATGGCACAGCCGAAGAATTGAAAGAAACCAAAGTGACTCAACCTGCTATATTTTTACATTCGGTTGTTTTGGCTCTTATCTCAGACAGTTTCAAGCCTGACATGGTTGCTGGGCATTCTTTAGGTGAGTTTTCTGCTTTAGTTGCCAACAGAGTTCTTTCTTTCAATGATGGCTTAAAGCTTGTCTCCCAGCGCGCCCTAGCCATGCAAAAGGCTTGTGAGCAAAACCCATCCACTATGGCTGCCATTCTTGGCTTAGAAGATGAAAAAGTAGAAGAAGTTTGCGCAACAATCGATGAAGTGGTAGTCGCTGCGAATTATAACTGCCCCGGCCAACTGGTTATTTCTGGCTCTCATAAAGGTATCGAGTTAGCCTGCGCTGCTTTGCTAATAGCTGGTGCAAAAAGAGCAATCCCCTTACCTGTTGGTGGCGCTTTCCATTCCCCGTTGATGGAACCTGCAAGAGAAGAGTTAGAAAGGGCAATTGATTCAACACAATTTCATCCAGCCAAGTGCCCCGTTTACCAAAACGTAACAGCAAAGCCTTCTACTGATGTAGAAGAAATTAAGGCAAACTTAAAAATTCAATTGACCGCGCCTGTTCGTTGGACACAATCTGTACAGGCCATGGTAGCTGATGGAGCAACGAATTTTATAGAGTC
>JBLIES010000192.1:0-6575 GCA_047633135.1 Roseivirga sp. | reverse complement strand
TGGAGTTGATCTTCGAATTCGTTCATGATTTCATTAGAAATTACATCTCCATTTCTCAACCATTGCACACCATTATTGAGGGCTTTCATGCCCAAAACTCCCACCTGGAAATCTTGGCTTATTTCGGGCCTCGCTAACAAACCATAGAAATACCCCTGAAAACCAGATTTCAGGTCATCATTTGTAAAATACTGTGCTATATATTCTGGAATTGGCTTCTTTAGATTGGTGGGGCTAGAGAGTGTCACTTTACCCGTTTTATAATCGATGATCCTCATAACGCCATCCCTTTCGTCCATCCTGTCTACTGTTCCTCCGAGGAGCACTGTTTGATCTGTGGCCAAGGTGATTGAATACCTGAGGTCGTGCCTTTCTAAGCCTTTGATTGTGATTGGGGCTTCGGCTTGGTCTAGCTTTAAAATCTTCAGCACCAAGCGTTCCATAATCTTTCGCGTTAAAAGGTCTTTACCTTCCAAACCTTGATGCTCTTGAATGATCTTTTCTTCTGTCAGTACCTCGCCTACTTTGAGCGAAACCAGCTTTTCTAAAGTCTTAATCTCTTCAGAATCAATCGTTTTACCAAGCCATGGCTGATAGAGTAATTCTAAAACCCTGTGAACTACTATTCCAAATATTCGGGCATCAATGTCCTCTTCAATTTCATCGTTTTCACGAATCCTGAGCACATATTGAAAATAGAACCTTAAAGAACAGCCGACATAAGTCGTGAGTGAAGTAGGCGACAAAAACTTCCCTTCTTCCGACCCTTTGAAATAGCGTTTCATATTCTCCAAAACCTCATTGGTCTTTTCAATTATGATTGGTTTCTCTGTTAAATCAGGTGGATTAATTTTACCGGTAAACTGCTGCTCTGTGACCTTGATGTTGTCATAAGTTTTATACCTGCGCAATTGCTGCAAGATAAACCGACTTCGCTCACCTGTTGAATCTTTGTTCACCTCTGAATCATACACAAAATTGATGTTTTCGGCACGCTGCAGCAGCCGTTTGAAATGGTAGGCATAAATGGCGTCTTGCTCCTCGAATGTTGGGAGACCAAAAGCCTTTCTTAAGGCATACGGAATATAGGAATTAGAGCTTCGCTGTGCAGGCAGCTTGCCCTCATTCGCAGAAAGCACTATCAAATTTTTGAAATCCAAAGTCCTAGTTTCTAGGAAGCCCATGATCTGAAAACCTTCAACAGGCTCTCCTTCAAAAGGAATTTTAGCGACTTTGAAATGTTCCTTCACCAGTTTCTTCACTAATTTAAGCGAAATAGCTTCCGTGCGTTCTTCAAGGTATTGACCGATTTGGTTAAACTCTTTCAAGAAAAAGTAAATGAACTCTCTGTCGATAGTATGCTCCTCTTGTTTTTTAAAGTGATAAAATACTTGGGTTAAATACGCATTGATATGCTCAAAAATTGATTGCCAATCAGCCGCTGATTTGAATAAGGATTTCAGTTCTGGTGACTTCACTTGGTCTATAATTTCAGTCAACCGAACCTTGGTCTTCTTTTCTCTAAGACACCAATTCACTACCGATTCATAGACATTTGGTTCTAATACCGAACAATAAGCATTAGAAAGCAGCGGCTTGAGGTCAAAAACATAAACAGAAACCTCGTTTTCCTTTACCCCTGATTTTCGAAACAACTCTAAATACCTTTCTACAAAATCGAAAGCCACAGTGAACTTCACTGGGTAGCCCATGGTCACGTTCACTTTATGTTCATCAAAAGGAATGGCATAAAGTACGGGCAAGAGTAGTTTCTCATCAGCCAAAACCAAGGCTGTTTCTTCTGGCCGCCAGCCATTGGCCAGGCCATTTTTCAAATACTGCGCTGCCAAATGAGCTTGCCCAACATTTTGAGGCACCGCACTAATATTGATGTGCTTTTGAGTAGCCAAAGAATTGGTAGACAGCCAAACAGAATCAGGCCATTTCCCCTTATACTGACGGAGAAAATCACCCGCTTCTTCCATTGTATCGGTCATGTAATAGTCATCTACATCCCAGTACAATTGCCCTCGCCCTTGACTCACTAATTGTCCGAAAATACTTTCTTCGGACGATGAAAGTGCATTGAAACCACAGATATGGTAAAAACTAAAAGGGTGATCGAAGTCTTTCTTTTGTACTTCTTCAGCCAATTTCCTGTATAATCTACCGCCATATTCTAGCCCTTTGGCTGTTATTGCTTTGTCAAATTCAATATAGACCTTGCCCACAGCCTCCCAAATTCTAAGAAAATCAGTGAGCAACTTAGTCTTCTCTTGCTTGTCGGTAACGGACCTGAAATGTGAAACGATTTCTCTTAACTCATCATTGAAACCGAAAACATTTTCAATCTCCTTCAGCTCTTGTAAGCCTAAGTAGATGCTGTTAGCGTCAGCCTGATAACGGTCGATTTCGTCATAGTCTTTCAGAATGATTTTGCCCCAAGCATAAAAGCGATCGAAGTCAAGGTTTTTGTCTTTTTGCTGATAGACCTTGAAGAGTTCGAAGAGCAATGTCAGTTCATCGGTGATGTGACTTTTCGTTAACTTCTCTACAAACTCTTCAATACTGAGAATGGCTGGCAGAAAGAAGTTGTTGCCTTTGAAGGTTCTGAGCAAACTCTGCTTAAAAAAAACGCCTCCTCGCTTGGTAGGAAACACATAACAATGATTCTTCAGTTGAGGTAAGTCATCAAGGGCGATTTGATCAACCAGAGATTGGTGAAATGTTTTCATAAATTTTTTTGACGCTTTTAACCTTTATCGTTTTTGCTCGATTCTTCTGCTGTATTGTCGTTCACTACCCTAGGAACATCCTTAGTAGCCGTCCCCGATATTTCAGGTATTGACTTCTGAGTTTCTATTGGGTGCATATTAGGCTCCATCCTTTCCATGAAGTACGATATTTTCTGGACTCCCTTAATATTCTCGGGCACGTCATCAATTTTCCCACTATAGCTGATCAAGCCCCAAGTCATAATAATGCTAGTTACTAAAATGGTGATTAAAATAATATCGGGGTTGAACAAGTCCGATTCATATTCGATTGGAATAGAAAAGAACAACAATACTGTGATCAATCCTCTCGGAGCGATCAATAATTCAGGTAACATCGACCTTTTCCAAAGGAACAGCTTCAATACGATAAACCTAATTAAGAAGATCGCTGCGACAATCAACAAACTCACCCCTAGGATCTCTAAATTAAGCAGCGCTTTTAGGTTAATGGTGGTTCCAAAAACAACAAAGAAGAAAGTCCTGACAACGAAAGCTGATTCTTTAGTGACCAAGTGAAGCTCGTTAACAATTTTATCAATCACCTTATGGTCGACCCAATCTTTAAGTTTCCCGAAAAAAAAGAGCTTACTATTGTTGATCATCACACCAAATGTGAGGATAATGACTAATGAAGAAAGATGTAATTGTTTGCCTATCGAATAAATAAGTATCAATAAAGCAATCAGTAAAAACAGCTTAACATCATCTTGAATCCGTTGGAAAAGTAAAACCAAACCATAACTAAAAACGAATGCGACAACGATCGTAATAATGATATTACCGATGATGCCATACACCACTTCCCCTGCTTCTTGAGACTCCATATTCCCCGTAAGAAAATAGAAAAACATGATCCCAAGAATATCAGAGAAGGTACTCTCATAGATCATGAACTCCTTTTTATCCTTTGCTAGGCCCGCAACGGAAGGAATAATAATGGCACTACTGACAATCGACAATGGCACCGCATACACCAAGGAAATCATAGGGGTCTCTTGGAAAAACTGATTGATGATGACAGAAATTAAAAGGGCACAGCTACCTAGCGAAATGATGGCTATCGTGAAGGATTTCCAAATAGTCGGCCACTTTTCCTTTGACAGCTCTAGGTCGAGGGCTGCCTCAAGCACAATCATAATCAAACCTACGATCCCTAAAATCTCAAGCGTACTGAAGATGAGCTCATCCTGATTGATTTCGTAATAATCAAGACCATACTTTATACCAATCCCTAATATGATCAACAAAATCACACTCGGAATATTCGTTCGTTTAGAAAGAATATTGAACAAGTGTGAAAAAATGATGACGCAGGAAAGTGCGATTATCAAGTTGTACGCATTCATAGCATAATATTACCAAATTGTTTTAAGTGAGTCGCCACAGCAATAGAGATTAATCTAAAGAAAATTATTTCTCTACTTTCACTCCGTAGGCCCTCTTAAGTTTATCGAAACCTAATATTCTTGGCCTTTTTAATCATCTCATTTAAAAACCCAACCAATTAATCGTACTTTTGCACAACTTTTCTGTCGTAGGTCAGTAATTTAGTTTCATTGTTTATTTGAGTATTACAAGCATTAAATGGAAAACAAAAACGGTAAGAAATCAGAGGATTTGTTGAAGCAAATTGAGGATATCGGAGATAATCATATTGGTTCATCAATTGAAACACCCATGCGAGAGGGTGCATTTGACCTTTCTGATGAGGAGAAGATCACCATCATTCAGGGTCATTTCGAAAAAATTATGCATACCCTAGGGCTGGATTTAACAGATGACAGCCTAAAAGGCACGCCTAAAAGAGTGGCCAAACTTTATGTAAAAGAACTTTTCAGGGGACTTAACGATGCTTCAAAACCGTCATTATCCACCTTCGAAAACAAATACCAATACAGTGATATGCTGGTAGAAAAGAATATCACACTGTATTCTAATTGTGAGCATCACTTTTTACCCATCGTGGGCAAAGCACATGTGGCTTACATTCCAAATGATAAAGTCATCGGGCTTTCAAAAATCAACAGAATTGTAGACCATTATTCCAGAAGACCTCAAGTGCAAGAACGATTGGCCATTCAGATTTTGAATGAAATGAAAGTGGCGCTGAATACCGAAGACGTTGCCGTTTACATTGACGCTGTGCACATGTGCGTCAGTTCACGTGGCATTTCAGATCAGTCTTCTTCCACAGTGACCGTAGAATACAGCGGTAAGTTCAAAGAAGACACCATCAAAAGAGAGTTTTTAACTTACGTGAATGACAAGCTTAAATGAGCCTGATCGAACAATACCCACTTCATTTCTATAATACATTAACCAAACAGAAAGAGGCCTTCAAACCAATAGTGGAAGGCAGGGTTGGTATGTATGTTTGTGGACCGACCGTCTATAGCGATGTCCATTTGGGTAATGTTCGTTCCTTTTTATCGTTCGATATCATTTTTCGCTACTTCAAGTTTTTAGGGTATAAAGTAAGGTATGTAAGGAATATCACCGATGTTGGCCACTTGGTGGGCGATGCCGATGAAGGTGAAGATAAAATAGCAAAGAAAGCTAGATTAGAAGCCATTGAGCCTATGGAGGTGGTGCAAAAATACACCAACGGCTTCCGCGATGTGATGCAAATCTTCAATATCCAGCCTCCTTCTATCGAACCTACCGCCACAGGTCATTTAATCGAACAAATAGAATTCATTAAGAAAATCATTGACAATGGCTTCGCTTACGTAAAGGATGGCTCTGTCTATTTCAATGTAAGAAAATACAACGATCAACATCCCTACGGAGAACTTTCTGGTAGAAACATTGATGACATGCTTTCCAATACAAGAACGCTGACTGGCCAAAACCAAAAGAACGATCCTCTTGATTTTGCACTTTGGAAAAAAGCAGAAGATAGTCACCTAATGCATTGGCCATCCCCTTGGGGTGAAGGCTTCCCAGGATGGCATTTAGAGTGTTCTGCCATGAGCACCAAGTATTTGGGAGAGACCTTCGATATCCATGGCGGTGGAATGGACCTTAAATTCCCCCATCACGAAGCAGAGATAGCCCAAAACAAAGGGTGCAATCATCAAGGCGGTGCCAACTATTGGATACATGGCAATATGCTGACAGTGAATGGGCGTAAAATGGCCAAAAGTGAGGGCAATGGTTTCACGCCAGACGAACTCATTACAGGCAATCACAAATTACTTGAGCGTGGTTATAGCGCCATGACAGTGCGTTTCTTTATGCTGCAAAGCCACTATGCCAGTACCCTGGACTTTAGCAATGAGGCACTCCAAGCTGCGGAAAAGGGCTGCAAGCGATTGATGGCTAGCTTTACGTTGATTGAAAAATTAGGGGCAGCGGGAACGGGTACAGTAGCCTTAGAAAAATCAGCCGAATTAAGAGCAACAGCAAATCAATTATTGAGTGACTTAAGCGATGACTTCAATACAGCGAAAGCGATGGCAACATTGTTTGATATCAGTTCGAAGATCAATGGCTATTATCAAAACCCAGCAGAGCTGGCCGTAATTGATAGCGCAGCTTTCGATTATGCAATGGGTCTTTTCAAATCCATTATTACTGAGGTACTCGGTTTGGTAGCAGAGAATGAAACCGCAAGCCAAAACAATGTGCTTGATGGCACCATGCATGTGCTGATCAACCTTAGAAAAGAGGCCAAGTTTGCTAAGAATTATGCTTTGTCAGATAAAATCAGAGATGATTTAAAATCAGTTGGCATTCAGTTAAAAGATGAAAAAGGAGGCGAAACCTCTTATACCATAGACTAATTAAATAATGATT
>JBLIES010000191.1:0-6596 GCA_047633135.1 Roseivirga sp. | reverse complement strand
GCCAAGTTTGCTAAGAATTATGCTTTGTCAGATAAAATCAGAGATGATTTAAAATCAGTTGGCATTCAGTTAAAAGATGAAAAAGGAGGCGAAACCTCTTATACCATAGACTAATTAAATAATGATTCTTTCAGGAAGGGAAATTCAAAGAGAAATGGGCAAAGGGCTAAACATTGAGCCTTTTAACCAATCACAACTTAACCCCAATAGCTACAACCTAAAGTTGCACCACGAGTTGCTTACTTATTCCAACCATACCTTGGACATGAAGCAGCCCAACTCTACTGATTCACTTCTCATTCCTGAAGAAGGCTTATTGCTAGAAACCAATAAGCTCTATTTAGGCCGTACCGTTGAGCATACGCAAACCAATAAGTTTGTTCCTATGCTGGAGGGCCGTTCTTCCATCGGACGTTTAGGCCTCTTTATTCACGTAACTGCTGGTTTTGGTGATGTTGGTTTCAATGGCTTTTGGACTTTAGAGATTTTCTGTGTGCAACCCATCAGAATTTATGCTGGCGTAGAAATTTGCCAAATCTTTTATCACTCTATCGAAGGAGATTACGACACTTACAAAGAAGGTAAATATCAAAATAACGATGGCATTCAACCTAGTTTACTCTACAAAGACTTTAAGTAGCTTTTAGTATTGAGGGCTCAGCAAATAGACCTCCTCAAAAAAAAACCGATACCTCCTTTAATGGAAGCATCGGGTTTTTTTTAACATTATAACACCTTAGCTATTGATCGATGGAGCCTAACACCCGTTTCATGAAAATGTTACCCGCCTCCTTCTCTGTTTTACCTTCTTTAATCATGTGGGAAACTTCTAAGCTTCCGTACAAATTAGAAAGTAACTCTCCAATAACATCTAACTCTTCGTCTTTGATTGCGGTACTTTCAGAAAGATGCTCTAAGACTGTTATCGCTTCATTGATAAAGTCCTCATCGTTTTCCGCGATGAATTGATTGATATGCTTAATTAGCGGTAACCTCATCAATTAGCTCTTTTAAGTTCTCGACTTTGTTAGTTTGAATTTGCCTGACCAATTTCCCATCCTTGAATGTTGCGAACGTTGGCAGGTTGCTTACATCAGCTAGCTTTCTTGACTCAGGAAACTTTTCTGCATCAACAATTAAGAATGTTGCATTCTCAGTCTCCGATGCAAATCTTTTGAATTTTGGTTTCATCACACGACAATTCCCACACCACCCTGCCGAATACTGAACGATTACCGTTCCTCCTTCGCTTACAGTTTGCACCAAATTATCTTCGGTTAATTCTTTGACCATGGCCTTATTTTTTAGGTATGACTTGAGTTTTATTACTTACAATTAATCCTAGTTGTTGCTTAAATAAGCTGCAACTCCTACCCTGTCAGCTTTCATTGACGTTTTTCCTTCTTCCCAATTTGCAGGACAAACTTCTCCGTTCTTTTGAACATGAGTGAAGGCATCGACTAAACGTAAATATTCTTGCACATTTCTTCCCAATGGCATGTGGTTAATTCCTTCATGGAAAACAGTACCTTCTTCATCAATCAGGTAAGTTGCTCTGTAGGTAACACAGTCACCTGTGATGATATCAACATCAAACTCTTCGTTATAGTCAACTGAAGCAACATCTAGAATATCTAATATAGAGGAGAGGTTTCTATTGCTATCGGCCACTAAAGGATAAGTCACACCTTCTATACCACCGTTATCTTTTGCAGTATTTAACCATGCAAAGTGTACTTCAGCAGTGTCGCAAGATGCTCCAATTACGATTGTATTTCTTTTTTCAAATTCTGGTAGCGCTGCTTGAAAAGCATGTAATTCAGTAGGGCATACAAAAGTGAAATCTTTTGGGTACCAGAATAACAACACCTTTTTGTTGTTCTTTGTCGCCTCTTCAAAAATATTGATAATTTTATTATCACCCATTTCATCAATGGCTGTTACGTTTAAGCTCGGAAATTTTTTACCTACAAAGGACATATTAATTACTTTTAATTTGAGTTCTTAACGCTGCATTAGGTGCTTTGTTCAATCAAACTGAATGAATAAATAGATTACTTTCTTTAGGGACTATTTGACTGTTTTGAGTTTACAGTTGTCTAATCTAATCGCCACAAAAGCAAGGGGCCATTCGTGTAGACTACCTCGCCAATGGTGACGCGAGAGTTGTGACTCTCCTGTGCTTAGTGCAGAACTTCAGCAACGGGCAGAAAGCCTAGTTGCTTTTTAATAAGAGCGTACTGTTTTCGCTAGGGCACAAATCAATTACTGAATTAATGACGCTATTTCTTTCATACAAGCTCCTTAGAAATTAACTGGGGGATTTATAAACACTTAGGGCTACATACTGTTCGTATTATAAAGAAGATATGGAAAATTCGAAAACAGAAACTTGGCCTGATTTGGCTATCGGCCTTTACGATAAACTTACTGGACGTAATGCGAAAATCACTTATGAATTTGAAGATATGATTATTCACGTGCCCTCCGCTGTGAACTCAAACGACAAAGCAGAGTGGAAAATAAACGGTAAACTCACCATATCAACTTCAGAAAATTAAGCCTATGCTTAATATAACGGGTGACCTAGTGATATCTCAAGGCACTGAAACCCTGAAAATTAAGACCAATGAGAGCAATCAGTTGGTCTTAACTTTTTCTAGTTGGATATTGTTCGGGACATTGACGCGACTTCCCAAAATGGTCAACAATGATATTTTTGAACTGCGTAAAAAGCTGAAACATTTAAACACCCCTGTAAAGATTGAAGTTGGCACTGGGCATTCATTCCTTTTGATCAAAGGGAGGCCTAGTTCGCTGTCTTTGTTTACGATTTTTAGAATCATCAGACACGTCCTCTTTAAATGAAACCTACCCTTGTGATAGCGGGAGCTTCAGGCTTCATTGGCAGGTGGTTTATCAATCAATATGCCGATAAGTACAATATCAGAGCCCTGAGCAGGGCTGAAGTGGCGCCAGGTCAAGAAACAAACGTGCAATGGGAGAAGGTAAATCTATATTCGCTCAGCAGCACCACAAAAGCATTAGAGGGAGCAGATTATGCTCTTTATTTGGTTCACTCTATGGCACCGTCAAGTAGGCTGAATCAAGGTACCTTTGAAGATACCGATCTTTTATTGGCCGATAATTTTGCTCGGGCAGCAGAAATTCAAAACCTAAAACAGATCGTTTTTATCGGGGGCATCCTACCCAAAGACTCTTCCAAGTTTTCGACACATTTACGGAGCAGGTTCGAGACAGAACAAACCCTTAAGTCCCGCAACACGCCTTTGACCGCTATCCGCGCAGGGATTATCATAGGCCCTGGAGGTTCATCTTTCGATATTGTACAAAAACTCACAAAGCGACTTCCTGTGATGGCATGCCCTGAGTGGTGTAAATCACCATCGCAGCCCATTGGGATTCAGAATATGCTCCAGATTATTGATAAAACAATTGGCGAGGACGCATATTACCATCAAGCACTTGAAGTGGGATCTCCAGAAGTGCTTTCCTACATGAACTTATTAGAAATGACAGCCCGCCAGCTAGGCAAAAAAAGGTTCATCTTTTCCATCCCATTTTTCACTCTGGGTTTTTCAAAACTTTGGGTAGGCCTTTTCTCTAATTCGAGTACCACTTTCGTAGGCCCTTTGATAGAGAGCTTAAAACACAATATGACGGTTGACTCGGATAAAAATCCTTTTACGGATATCCATTATAAACCAATTGAAGATAGTATTGCAGATGCCTTGAAAAAGAAAGCACCACGCCTACCGAAGCGCATCTATGAGGCAGACGAAAAAAACACGGTCCGCAGCGTACAACGTTTGTCTAACCCCGCATTAATGAGTGCCGCTTGGGTTGCCGATATTTATCCAAAGTGGCTCACAGAAACCTTTGTATATATCCTGAAAGCGGAAGAAGATGGAGATAAAGTTCGATTTAATTTCTTGGGAATGCTTTTGCTGGAACTCAGCTTTGTTGCAGAGCGAAGCGATGAAAAGCGCCATCTATTCTTTATCACAGGTGGGTTTCTGGCCAAAAGAACGACCTACGGCTGGCTTGAATTCAGATCTGTGCTCGATAATCGTTTCATCATTGCCGCTATCCACGAATTTGTACCTAGGCTCCCTTGGTATTTATACCGGTTCTCTCAGGCGGTACTTCACATTTTTGTCATGAAGTGGTTTGGGCGCTTTCTTGAAAAGCAGACCAAAAACCAAAAGCAAACCAACATCGTTTCAGTTACTTGATCAAAAATGGTCAAGCCACTTTAGACAATTGATCTCAGTAGCGGCAAGGATTATCTGTTCTTGTTAAACAAAAACACCCGATTTTCATACTCCCAACACAGCGAATAAAAAACGTGTGGTTAACTTCTTTCCTGTAAGACCTACTGCAGCTTATTGTCACAGCAAAAAGTGACTTAACAAAACGCCCCCAACACAAATTGCCAAAGCAAAGATTGATGATTGATTGGTTTTACAATTTGCTTGTTTGTAATTTTAGACAATGATCAAAGCCAATAAAACACCTTTAGAAGTATTTAAAAGAGTTTTTGGTTATGATAGCTTTCGCTTACATCAAGAGGCCGTTATTGACCGTACATTAGACGGAAAAGATAGTTTGGTCATTATGCCGACTGGTGGGGGTAAATCTGCCTGTTATCAAGTCCCCGCTTTAGTACTAGAGGGTGTAGCGATAATAGTGTCTCCATTAATCGCTTTGATGAAAGACCAAGTGTCTCATCTACAGGCGAATGGTATCAAAGCAGAAGGACTGAACAGTAGCCTCACTAGAGAGCAAGAATCTGCGGTATTCAAACGTTTGGAAACTGGAAAAATCACACTTCTGTATGTCTCTCCAGAACGTGCTGTTGCTAACAATTTCATGTCTTTTTTAGGGACCATTAAAATATCGATGATTGCGATAGATGAAGCGCATTGTGTTTCTATCTGGGGAAATGATTTTAGACCTGAGTACGCTCAATTGAAACATTTAATCAACAAATTTCCCCACATCCCACACTTAGCCTTGACCGCCACAGCAGATAAGGCCACCCAGCAAGATATTATTAAGCAATTAGACCTCAAAGACGCAAAGTTATTCCTGTCAAGTTTTAGGCGTAAAAATATAGAGGTGAAAGTTTTACCCTCACAAGGAAGGTATGAAATCATCAAAAAACACATCGCTAGGAACAAAGGGGAAGTAGGTATTATTTATTGCCTGAGTAGAAAAAGCACAGAACAATTAGCGACAAAACTTAAAAAGGAGGGTTTTAAAGCCGCTTTTTATCATGGGGCAATGCCAGCCGATAAAAGGGAGAAAATTCAAAATGCCTTTCAGAGAGACGATGTTCAAATAATTTGTGCCACAATCGCCTTCGGGATGGGAATAGATAAGTCGAATGTCCGGTGGGTGATACATTATAATTTACCAAAAAACATAGAGAGTTATTACCAAGAAATAGGCAGAGCAGGAAGAGACGGAGTAGATTCTCAAGCGATTTTGTTTTTTAGCTATGGAGATATTACTGTCTTGCGATCGTTTGTTACAGGAAGTGATGCCTCTGCACATTTTAAAAATATGCAATTGGCTAAACTTGATCGAATGTTGGAGTTCTGCCAAGCCTCTAGCTGTAGAACCAATATGGTTTTGAGTTATTTTGGTGAACATACTTCAGAACCCTGCGGTAACTGTGATACTTGCAAAAACCCACCACAAAAATTTGATGGAACTGTCATCGCTCAGAAAGCTTTTTCTGCTGCTAAACGAACCAATGAGCAAATTACAATTGCCCTAATGACAGACATTCTAAGGGGGTCGCAGCGCGCAGAGATTATAGAAAAGAAATATAATCAAATAAAAACATACGGTGCAGGAGCAGAAATCAATGCGTACAGCTGGACCAATTTTATTACACAATTGATCAACCAAGGATATTTTGAAATAGATTATACAGATGGCAACAAGTTAAAAACAACAACATTAGCTGATCAAGTGCTGTTTGACAACTATAAAGTAAATCTCGTACTACCGCCTAAGTTCGAAGAAAAGCCTACCACAACAGCTGAAAAAAGGAAATCTGTCCCGAAAACCTACATATACAATATCGACTTGATGCAACAATTAAAAGAATTACGTAAGGAATTGGCAACTAAAAAAGGGGTGCCAGCCTATGTGATTTTTCCAGACAACACATTGCAAGCAATGGCAGAGGCAAAGCCAGTATCGCTATTAGAGATGGCTGAAATCCCTGGTGTGGGTCAGTTTAAGCTTGATCAATATGCTGGGGCTTTTGTCGAGTTGATTAAAAAATTTTAAAGCTTACTCTCGATTCTATTCTCTCCCCCACTCCCTATTAGCACCCGTTCCGTAGTAAAACGAGTGACTCGATCTGTAGCACAGGGCTCGACCTCAGACAATAAAGACCAACTCAGCGATACTTTATAAATATCCTTGGCAATCCTTTTTATAAGTCAAAACCACTTAGATTGAAATTATAAAAAAGGCTCCTATGTCTAAGGCCAACGAAATATCTAAATAGCGTAAGGAAAGATGATCAATAACTATTTCGACAAACAATTTGAACT
>JBLIES010000190.1:0-6630 GCA_047633135.1 Roseivirga sp. | reverse complement strand
AGTAGTTTAGAAAGACTACAATTCATGTACAATGACCTTAACCGACACATCATTGATGCCGAAGGTAAGGGCCACCATTTATTTTCTATACTTACGAAACAAGACATTGGCGATCTCACTGGTATGACACGCCAAACTGTTAGCCAAATGTTAAAAAAGTTAGCTACCACCAAACTTCGCAAGTCAGCCTAATAAAAAAGGGATCAACACTGACCCCTCTTTTATTGATTATTTCTTTTACGAAGCGCAGCAAACGGGCAATAGCACTTATTTCTTCTTTAGAATTCCCGGAAATAAAACACCATCAGGGGCGGTGAAATCTAGGTCTAACAAGGCCGCAATTACAGGTGCTATATCTTCCAATCCCATTTGGTGAATCAGCTTACCTTCGGTAACTCCAGCTCCCCAAGCCACAAAACCTGTTTCAATTTGTTTGAAATCAGGAAAATATCCATGTGTTCCACCTGAGCCTCTTTTCAATTCATCACCAGAAGCCGAACCCGACATGGCCACACCCGGAATTGGTGCAATGGCCAAAACTGCATTAGGGTCAGCACCGACTTGAGTAAGTTCTTCTTTCGAAATCACTCTAAACAGTTTTTTAGTTTTCTCAGGAAGGTCGCTTAAAATTTGCTTCACCTGATTCAAAGTTTTCGTATCCTTAGGATCTTTCAACATTAAAAAAGCAGCTGCACCAGAAGTATGAAAAGTAGCTTTCCAATTACCTCTGTCTTTTTCTGTTGACATTAAACCCGCTTGAGCCAACCAAACATTAGGGCTTAACAGTGAATGCACATCTACAAAACCATGATCGCCAGTAATGATAAACGTAGTTTTATCGAGTATACCTGCCCGCTCTGCAGCTTCCTTGATTTTACCAATAGCCCTGTCGGCAGCAGCTACCGCAAAGGGTACTTTTTCGCCATCTCTTCCTCCTTCATGCTGAAAGTGATCTGTACCAATTAAGTGCAGCGCCATAAAGTTTGGTTTGTAGGTCTCCAGCGTATAAGCAGCCATTTCACCTGTTCTGTCTTCTCTATTGAAGTAATCACCATTAAAGGTTGTCTCGTTCATACTACCCAATACTTCCTTTTCTAGCTCTTCAAAAAAGCCATTCGGCATATCTCTGTCTTTCATAGGCTGAATGCGGTTGGTCCCTGCCTCTAAATACCAAAACTCTGGTATATTATGATCTATTGGCGCATCGACAGAAACAGGCCAAATGAAAGCGGCTGATGTCAAACCCTTTACCTTAACCGCATCCCATAGTGTAGGTACCTTAATCTGGTTTTCAAACCAGTACCAAGCACCCGTTTGCCCCTTTTCCTCGAATGGAGAATTATAGTAAATACCATGTTTAGCAGGCTTTGCCCCAGTAATAAGCGTGGTATGAGAAGGGTAGGTTACTGATGGATAAACACCTCTAACACCTTCGGCTTTGGTACCATATTTTGCCATCCATTTTAAGTTAGGTGCAGGCCATTTCGCTTCCATGTAAAAATCTGGACGAAAACCGTCTATCGAAATCAATACAACATGTTCCGATATTTTTTGGGCACTCAATTGAATTCCCAAAGTCATTATGAATAGAAGAAGTATATATTTTTTCATCTTTATTTTTTTTATAATCAAAGAGTAGGTGCTCATGCACCTACTCTTCTGTCTAATCTATCTATATTAGATTACCATTACTGGCCGAAAGTATAGCGAACACCCAACTGTAATCTCCATGGTGTTCCGCTGATTGGTTCATTTGCCGAACCTGTTTGTACTGAATAATCGTATGATTGAGAGCCCTGATCAAAACCTGTAATTCTCATTAACTCGCGGTTTCTACCATATTCGTGGCTGTTGCCCTTAGAGCTGTCCAAGAAGTTGGCAAAGTTGAAAAGGTCTGCAGAGAATTCTAAACCATGATCTTTGGTTATTTTCACCTTTTTAATCAATCTTAAATCTACGTTAGCATAGAAGCCATTAACACCCGCATTTCTTTCCGCAAATTGTCCAAAGTTGTTTTGCAAGTAATCTTTGAAAGACTGTGGCACCTCTGAGTTATTCAGGATCTCTAAATACCCATCTCTAATCGCAGCAGGTGTGCCTGCATCATTCGGGTCGAAAATATAAGCTTGATCGTTGGAGAGGTTGAAATCTCCGTTGGCACTCCTGTTATTGTTATCAACCACAAAGTTGAATGGACTCCCACCTGAACCTGTGATGGTCGCTCCCAAAACAAATCCGTAGAAAGTAGGAGTAGCGGTATTCAATACAAATTTCGACCTGAAGTTATTATCAGAATAGCCGTAGTTCAAATCTCTTGGGTCTCCTGTTACAGGTAAGAAGGTAGAAGTATTGGCCACACAGCAGTTATAAGAAGAGTTATCTCGAGAACTATTTCTAGTATAACTCATGCTTACGTATCCCTCTTTTCCAATTTGGGCAGCACCAGAAATAATCAAAGCATGCTGATCAACTTCCCCTACTGACTCTAAAACCAAGGCTCGACCTACTTGATTAGAAATTCTACTTTTTGTCCAGTCTGTAATTCCACCTGCTGTGATGGTGTTTGCAGGTACAAATACCTCACGACCTTCTTCGGTAACAAAGTAAGGCTGTTCTACCAGGTTAGACTCTTGGTAGACGTAGTTGTTGGTGGTCTTACTCGCTAAATAGTTTATTGAAATCGAATACTTATTACCAAAGTAGTGGGTGTAATCGATATTGAACTTTGCTATTGTTGGTACTTCAAAATCACCACTCACGGCATTAATGGTACTGAAAGGCGCTTGACCTTCAGGCACACCTGGCACTGTGCTAGGGTCTTGCCTGTAGGCGTTAAAGTCTGGTGTTGGGACATCTGCACCGGTCACATCAATCGCTCCAATGCGTGTACCTGAATTCTGAATGTTATTGACCTGAGCATAATAATGTGGCTGTGAATTAAAGATACCTCCTCCAATTTTTAGGATATCAGAATCTTTGCCACCAATGTTCCAAATGGCTTGTAACCTGGGCTGAATGTTATCCAAATCTTGAGGTCGGTTATCAGTTCGAATGCCTAACTCGTTGAAAACAGTCTCATTAAATTCAGCTGCTTCCGTAAAAATTGTTCCGTCCCATCTTAAACCAGCGACTACCTCAACGTTGGGGTGAACATTGAATTCAGCCTGAGCAAAAAGAGATAAATCTAACACGGTTTGTTTTACAACAGGCAAACCTTGCAGCGGTACTTCTCTTGCAAAACGGCTTGGTAATAAGTTATCAAAATCATCGAGCGAATCGAAGAAGAAACGGCCATTTTGCTCATTCGAAAGCAACGTTTCCAAATAAGTGATCATGTTATCTGTACCAAAAGTAAAGTTCACATTTCCCTTAGATAAATATGAAGTATTGGTGAACTGTATCATCTTTTCGAGGTTCGTTTCTGGTGTAAAACGTTGCCCTCCCAATTGCACTGTACGATTTTGATTAGTACCATTTGGTAGTAATGATTGAACATTTACAATCGCCCTAGGTATGTTGGATGATGGTAATTGGCTACTCGGCTTAAACGCTCTTTCTGCATACTGGTACTGCACCTTAAACTCGTTTGTGAAATTTGAGTTAAAAGCTGATCTTAAAGAAACACCTAGCGTGTTTTCTTGAGACTCAAAATCTGACCAGCTCTCTGCCAATTCAACATTTGAGTTGTCGCTTGTATTAAATGGTCTAAACCATTTATTGTAATTGTTTCTGATCGTTAAAAGGTGTGTATTATTCAATTGCCAGTCGATTCGGGCAAAAAAGGTATTTGCCTTAGAAGTTCTGTCGAACTGGCCTAATTGCTGATCATTGCTTACGCCATACTTACCTCTTGCAATTTGCAGAAAACGGTCTAGATTATTTTGTGTAATGCCCAATCTGTTTTCATCATCAGCGGTTTGAATATCAGCAATAAAAAGCGGATCGGTTGCGTCTTGCTGCTCATACACAGTGAAGAAATGTATCTTGTCTTTGACAATTGGACCCCCTAAGCTAAATCCATATTGTGAATTATTGAATTCAGCATCTCTTGGGTTTTCTCTGATGTCTAGGTCATTTTGAAGTTGCTCATTTCTATGGAATAGGAAAGCACTCCCCTGCAATTCGTTCGTTCCAGACTTGGTAACCGCCTTGATGGCACCTCCACCTTGACGACCTTGTGTTACATCATAATCATTTGTAGCCACTTCAAAAGTTCTAATGGCCTCTTGTGAAATGGTATAAGGTCCTCGGCCAATCTCACCAGCAGTTAAGGTGTTTCGGGCATTCATACCATCAATGATCACATTGGTAGAAGATCTTCTCTGTCCACCTAAATTAATGCTACCTCCACCTTGCAATGGTGATAAACTAACTAAGTTTGTGAAGTTCCTCCCCTCTGAAGGTAGGTTTTGAATTTGCTTGGCATCAATAAGAATCCCTTCTCCTTGTCTGTCAATTGAGCTACGGATTTTTTCTCCAGTCACCACAATCGTTTCCATGGTGGTAACAGATTCTTCAAGACTGAAGTTGATCTTTAGCTGATCACCTTGGTTCACCATGAACCCTTCTTTTCTCTGAGCACCATACCCCGCGAAAGAGGATGTTAATTCATACGGCCCACCGAGCGGTACCTGAATAAATCTGTATTCACCTTTAGCGTTTGTGATTGTTCCTGTTTGGAAACCTGTTGCCGTATTTCTTAATATTACTGTGGCAGCCGGAAGTGTCCCTTCTATTCCTGAGTTAACGACACCCTGGATTGTGGCATCTGTAGCTTGAGCTCGGCCTTGATAAACCAAACTAATTAGAAACAGTAAAGCGATAGCAAGGCGCCTACTGATGGATTTTTTTAAGTAGATTAAAAGAGTCATAGTGTTGTTTTTTTAACAAAACTATGTCTACCGTTTTCTACGAAATGTTAGTTTTTAACATTGGATTAAAAGTTAACAATACGCTAACCAAACCTCAGGTTAGCATTACATTTACTTAATATAGAGGAAACAAAAAGACTAAACTGTCTTCTGCATTTCGTAGTGTTCAATTTTCGCTTCGGTAAACAACTCACCCACTTTTTTAAAGTCATACTTGGCATAAAGTTGCATTGCCGATACTTGGGCATGTAAGTAGATGAGAGTCCCTTTATCAGGATAATGGTAAAGCACATCGGCTAAAACAGTGGATACCAATCTTTTACCTATACCCGAGCCACGAAATTCCTTGAGGACAGCAAAACGTTCTAACTTTATTCCTTTAGCAGTTTTTCTGTAGCGAGAAGTACCCGCCACCGTACCTCGGTAATAGGCGATAAAATGAACCGACTCCGCATCGAATTCATCAAATTCTTCATCACGATCACATTCTTGCTCTTCGATAAAGACTTTTTCGCGTATAGCAAAGGCTTGATCAAGCTCTTCTTGGTTATCTATTCTTTTGACCCGTATCATTGCTCTCTTGGTTTTTATCGTATGCCTGAATTATTTCCCTTACCAACTTATGCCTAACAACATCTTTAGCATCTAGATCTACCCTTGCGATTCCTTTTACTCCCTTTAATATTTTCACCGCCTCCCCCAGCCCGGATCGTTGATTTCTTGGCAAATCGATTTGAGAGATATCTCCCGTTACAACTACCTTAGAAGTCGGTCCCATTCTGGTCAAGAACATTTTCATTTGCATGGCGGTAGTGTTTTGAGCCTCATCCAATAGAATAAAAGCGTGATTCAATGTTCTACCCCGCATGTATGCCAGTGGTGCAATTTCGATGACTCTGTTTTCTAAGTAAAATTTAAGCTTTTCAGATGGGATCATCTCGTCCAAGGCATCATAAATCGGCCTTAAATAAGGGTCAATCTTTTCCTTCAAATCTCCTGGTAAGAAGCCAAGGTTTTCACCAGCTTCTACCGCTGGTCTAGTGATAATAATCTTCTTAACCTCTTTATTTTTCAATGCTTGAACAGCCATTGCCACAGCAATATAGGTTTTACCCGTGCCCGCTGGGCCAACGGCAAACACTAAGTCATTTTCTTCTACTGCTTTTACCAGCGCCTTTTGATTGTCTGACTTCGGTTTTACAATGCTGCCTTTAGTGCCATAAACGAGAACTCCATCGTCATCAATTCCTTCATGAAACTCGATTTCTCGCTTGATGTAAGATTTCACATTATCGTTGGTCACCTTACCGAATTTGTGATAATGCTGCACAAGGGTATTCAAAATATCATTGATTTGAATAATTTCGGAGGCATTTCCCTGGATCAGAATCTCATTTCCGCGTGAAACAATCTTGCTTTTTGGGAAAGCAGAGGCTACTTCTTTGATATTCTCATTGGCTACTCCTAGGAAGTCTACCATGGTAATATTTTCGAGTGTTATTAATTTTTCTACCAAATGCTTAACTATGTTTTTGTTAGTTGATTAAGCCTTAAAATTTTCAATACTTTTGCTAAACACAAACTTAGAGATTTTAACCGAATAGTCCTTTATGGCCTTAGTCACTTTCACTTCTGATTTTGGACATGGTGACCACTACGTGGCGGCAGTTAAGGGTGCTTTGCTTTCTCAAGAGCCAACACTCAACATTGTTGACATTAGCCACGCCATTAAACCATTCGATATCGCCCACATGGCTTT
>JBLIES010000189.1:0-6735 GCA_047633135.1 Roseivirga sp. | reverse complement strand
CCCCCTCTAACATTAAAACCAGTTGCGGCTTCTCCAACAGTAGTTACGCCTGCTTGCACTTGAATTTGTTTCACCATATCCGCTTCACCTAGAAAGGCAGGGAGACGTTTTAATTCACGCATGTTGATCACACTCTTGCCAATACTGGCCACGGCCAAGTCCTTACGCTGGGTACCTTCAACTACAATCTCTTCCAACTCGGTAAATTGCTTTTCCATAGCCACTTTTATCATACCATCAGAAGTAGCTTCTAGGTCAATGACTTTTTCTTGATAACCGAGGTAATTGAAGCGCAAGAAATATAAACCCTGATTGAGTACTATAGAAAATTTACCCTGTTGATCAGCTGCAATTGACGCTAGCGTATCATTGGCTTGAATTGTAGCAAATGCTAGAGGTTCGTTGGTATTCCAATCCACAACTTGCCCAGTGATGGTTACTTTTTTGGCGGGATTGATTTGATTTTCTTCACCTAACTTAATAGCGGTAATTTTTTGCCCATCCTTTTTTGCTTGCTCAAGGATGCTTCTTCTTAAAAGGGCTTGTGTGGGATCTTTAATGATCACTAATGTATTTGAATACATGTTGAGGAATGTCAGGTCTGTCCCCTCAAAAAGTTGGTCGAGTGCGTTGCCAAGACTAACTCCAATTTGATCATTTTTAAACGTCAAATTTGTTATCCACTCATTAAGAAAAAAGATGTTACCATTACTTTCCTGACTGATCTGATCGAGAACAGTAGGTAAGGGCCGATTGACATGATGGCTCTTGAGTTCGAAAGAAATAATGTCTTGCGCATGCGCCCATTGGCCTGTACATATTAGTAAGATGAACCAAATTTTTTTCATTAGGACTTATAGTGCGCAAGCAGGATGGCTTTGCTGGTAAAGCCATTGATTGCATAACTAGTACAGAGTAAGATATGAAAATTTACAAGTCTTCTTGTGCGTATTGGCCTTAAATCCTTGATTTTAGCGTTGAACGGAAGTTTTCTGATGAGGATGGATTGTTGGTCAAATCCCTTGATGCCTTGTAGGCATCAAGGGATAAGCTTTCTTTTCAAGTGTTTCATAATCATCTCAGCATGTATCCTGGTATTTTCAATAAATAGCTTACTTGTTTGCATACCTGAATTGATCACTCCGGCTACAAATACATTTGGCTGGTTAGTCTCTAGGGTTTCAGAATTATGCACGGGGATTTTCAATTCATCATTAGAGACTTCGATACCCAAAGACTGGAAAAGCTCGTAGTTGGGCAAGTAACCTGTCATGGCGAGTACGAAGTCGTTTTCTAAAGTGACCTCACCATCTGGGGTGTTTAGAATAACTTCATCCGCTTTAATTTCTTTAACCGTAGAACTGAAATAAGCTTTAATAGAACCTTCTTTAATTCTGTTTTCAATGTTGGGGCGAATCCAATATTTTACTTTCGAGTATATTACTGCTTCTCTGATCGCCATAGTCACTTGTGCGCCCTTGTAATAGGTTTCCAAAGCAACATCGCAAGCCGAATTGGCGGCCCCGATGACTAGCACTTTTTGGCCAAAATAGGGGTGAGGGTCATCGTAGAAATGTTTTACTTTGGCTAAGTGCTCACCAGGAATCCCCAATAGGCGAGGGGTATCATAAAACCCAGTAGCCACAATTACTGATTTCGCAGAGAACAGACCTTTATTAGTTTCAATTTCATAGCGGCCATCTGCAGGGGTCATGCGGCATACTTTGGTGTACTGCTGTACATTGAGTTGCCAACTTTCTTGTACCCTTCTAAAATACTCAAGGGCTTCTTTTCTTGTGGGTTTATCGCTGTGGGCTACAAAGGGTACTTCTCCCAACTCTAGTAAATTCGAAGTCGAGAAGAAAGTCATATTAACGGGGAAGTTGTAAATCGAATTGACTAATACTCCTTTCTCTAGAATTATGTAATTCAATCCTGCCTTTTGTGCTTCTATTCCACAATTGAGCCCAATTGGTCCTCCACCTACTATAACTAAATCGAATTGGTTTTGCATGGTATCTAAACTATCTTGAAAAGAGTATGGTTCATGGTTTCTTGACAAATGATCAATCTAAGGCAGAAAGGATTACATCTACCGTTTCTGTTAACTCATTTTTTGATATCGTTCCTTTAGAGAGTACCCTCAGTCCGCTAACGCTATTGAAAATGAATCGCGCTAGTGACTGACTGGCGTGGCTACTGGTAATCTCTCCACTTTGTTGTGCTTCGGTTATCAACTGAGACAATACCTTTTCCATTGTGTTGCGATCGTCCAAGATAATCTCTCGAACATCGGCATCTTGGTTTGATAATTCAGTGGAGGCATTGACCATAAAGCAGCCCTTTCTCTCTCGGTCATTTGAATTTGTTTCGATGGTGTGGTAAACGAAGTTGCGGATAATGGCTAACGCAGACTGTTCGGTTCGAATTTCATTAAGAAGCCATGAAGAGGATTTTTGTCGGTATCGTTTAAGTGCTTCTATGTAGAGACTGTGCTTATCTCCCCATGTTGCATAAATACTAGCTCGGTTGATTCCCATGGTTTCAACTAAATCATGAATTGAAGTGGCGTTATACCCTTTCCTCCAAAAGAGATTCAATGCTTTCTCTAAAGCCTCTAGTTCATCAAAGTTCTTTGTTCTAGCCATTTTTTTCGTTTGGACTTCTGATTTAACCGATCGTTCTGATATAATCAAACGGATGCTAGTAACGGTTTTAATAATTACTTAGAGAATCATTTTCATTAGTTTATAACGTGAGATTGGAAAATGACTAGTTGGTCAATTAAGTAAAGAGCCTATAATTCAGTGTTTGTTTGGCGACAATAAACGACTTTATATGCTATTAGGTGATGTATTTGAGGTTTTAACTCATTATGGAACGATTGTTCTATTAAATAAATTGGAATGATCGTTCTTGAATAAGGAATCGCTATGGCTGACTGAATAGGAAGACGGCTTATTTTTTACTTCTTTGTCTGAACCTTTCTTGAGGTAGGTTCTTGAAATGAGTGTATACTGTATTGATAAAGGTCAGGATGAGCCCAACCCCGATAAGAATATAAAGGATAGTGAAAATTTTACCTAGATCAGTTTGCGGAGAGAAGTCTCCATAACCCACGGTGGTTAAGGTAATGATACAAAAGTGCAGCGAGTCGATCCAAGTCCAACCTTCCAAGTAGTGGTAGCAGACTGTACCCACACCAAGCACAAAAGAGGTAGCAATAAGCAAGTTCCTATAATGTCTGTCTTTCAGAAATGTGATTATGGTTCTAAGGATGATCAACTTGAATTTTTCATTGAGTCTCTATTCACAAAAATGGTATAAAAAATCCATTCCCGTAGTCACGTTGAAATTATTAAAAGCACTACAAGTCAAGACCTCTTGATTGTAAATATTCATTTGGTGTGATCTTCGCGAGATACGAAGACCAATAAGGGTGAATAATTGTATTATTCGATGTGTTCGCATTAAAGTGTTGGTTTCGAGGACGTACCAAATTGATTTTATTTGTCTTTTATATATTGAATATAGTTAGAGTCAATTAGTATTATAGGATAGATATATTAACAAGGTGCACTTATAAACAGCATAGATGATATTAAATTGTAAAAATAAATATTGGGGGATGTTTGGAATTCAAAAAAACTATGAGCCTATTTGGATGCTATATAAAGGAACATGTAAATATCGAGCTTATTTGTTATTGATGGTTAAGACATTTTCTGTTATTAATATGTTTGCTCAAAAAGGGAATGCTGAAACCTTGAAGAAGAGGCAAATAAATAATTTTATAAAAATGAGAAAGTTTAAAGTGATTACTTGTTTATTGATTTTTATGGCTACGCCATTCTTATCAAATGCTGGTTTTGTGTGTAATGTTAGTTCTAACCCTGCATTAAATACTGGCCATTGTAGGGAGTATAGTGAGGGTCATGATCTGTGTTTTCCTGATGGTGAGGGGCCTGCTTGTAAGGGATCAGAAGATGAGCCTCCCGAAAATGGAAATCAATAGTTAGAACCAAAAAAAAGGCGCCTAGCGCGCCTTTAAATTTTTATTATATGAGTTTAAAATATATAACTGCGAGTGTTGTATTATCTCTTGTCTTTTCTTGTGGAACAGACAGCTTTGAACTAAGTATGTCAAATGAGAATTGGAAAGAATTTAATGAAAATGTCATCTTGCTAGAAGATAAAGTAATACAACTCCCACTTGACGACAAGACAGGATTTTGGCATTATTCGATGGCAGTTGATCAAGCGAGCGATGGTGACAAGCTTTCATTTCTTAATCCACTTAACAATTCTTTGTATGTATACGATTTGGATAATAGTGTTTTAAAGAGCAAAACTCCTTTTGACAAAGAAGGTCCTAATGGTACTGGTTCACTTAATCTGGCATATCATAAATTCATTAGTCCAGATAGCATTTTGGTTTTCAATATGTGGCAAGGAGTTTTGTATTTAAATAATATAGAAGGAGAGGTTTCATGGAAACTACCTTTGATAGACCGTAAAATTGAAGGAATTATTCCTAACCCTGAACCTTCGTTATCCGCTCCAATGATTCTGATGAATAATAAGTTATATATCACATGCAGTATAGACAGGTATGAAGAAAATTACGCTGGAAGAAAATCGGTTATGACATTTGACATGTCAACTAAGGTCATTGACTACATAATTGATTATCCCGCTATATATAGCCAAGCATATTGGGGTTCTGTATTTAAGTATGTTCCTAGTATTGATTTGGGGTTAGACAGAAATTCATTAGTAGTTAATTTCCCAGTTGATCCATGGATACAGAAGATAGATGATGAGGGTGAAGTTTTGTCTATACATTATGAGGTATCCAGCCATATTGACAAAATTGATCCTCTTGACCCTGATGTTAAAACTGCTGTTCGTGTGAATCATAACGTGGCAAATCAAGAAAAAAAGGAGTACAGTTTGACGAATTCAGACTTTAATAAAATCATTTCAGATCCGTATAATAACCTTTATTATCGTGTTGCTTACATTAGGCCAACACTTGAAAAGCTTCGTTCTGGTACACCCACCCCTGATTTTTCAATATCAATTTTAAACAAAGAGTTTGAAAAGGTAGGAGAGAAATTCTTTGATGGATCAGTTTATAGGGCTTCCATGGTTTTTTCAGGAAAAAGTGGCTTGTACATCGGTAGGTCTGATTTGTACTCTAAAGATGAAGATACTATGTCTTTTTCTCTAATGACATTAAACCGCAAATAATGATCTCTAAATGGATATTTGTAGTTTTCATAACATTAATAATTTCTTGCTCTTCACCTAAAGTCAGTGGAGTAGATGAGTTGGTTTTGGAAAAGCTAGCGATTATCGACAAAGGAATTCTTAATAGTGGACTTAATGTGATAATAATCCCAGGAGAGGGCTGTGGAGGTTGTATTTCACAGATTATGGCGATTTAATCTGGGTCAAGTGCTGCTAATACTACGGAGGGTCGATCTTTAAAACTTGACAGTGATCACTTCAATGCCGAAATAGAAACCTGTACTACTTCTTTTAGTTCTTCTTCAGAGATTTGCCCCATACCCAAAACCCTTAAACCATTCACAGTACTGAAAATATAACGCCCCATAGATTCGGGGGAGTGGGCTTTATTTATTTCTCCATCCGCTTGGCCTTCTTTGATCAGCTCGGTCAACACTTTCTCCATGGTTTGCCGATTCTCTAACACGATAGCGTCTACTTCGCTGTCACTATTGCTCAGTTCTGTGGATGAGTTTAGAATGAAGCATCCTCGCTTATCGTTATCATGGATTACGCTATCGATCGTGAAATATAGAAACCTTTCAATGATAACTAAAGCAGATGGTTCTGTTCTGATTTCATTCAATAACCAAGAAGAAGCATTTTGACGGTATCGTTGAAGCGCTGATAAATAAAGTTGATGTTTATCGCCCCATGTCGCATAAATACTTGCGCGATTAATCCCTAAACCATCTACCAAATCTTGAATTGAAGTAGCACCATAGCCCTTCTCCCAAAATAGGTTGACCGCTTTATCAAGCACTTCTTGTTCGTTAAAATTCTTCTTCCTGGCCATTTTTCATCAATCAGTCAGTCAATTTAACTGATCGTTCTGTAATTATCAAACGCTTAGATTGTGGCAATGCCACCATCTACCAAAATCTCCTCTCCAACTACATACGAAGAGTCGCCTGAGGCTAAGAACAGTACAGCTTTAGCAACTTCTTCTGATGTACCAAATCTTTTAACGGGTACCATGTCAATCATGCCTGCTGCCATTCCGTTCATTTGCTCTTCGGTCATTCCCATTTTACTGTAAATTGGGGTTTCAATTGGGCCGGGGCTTACTGCGTTAACTCTGATTTTTCTTGGGGCTAATTCTGCGGATAATGTTCTTGCAAAACTGCGCACAGCACTTTTAGTGGCGGAGTAAATTGATCCATTGAGGAATCCTTTATGTATTACCGCAGAAGCATTCAGAACGATAGTTCCACCATCATTGAAAATAGGTAAGAATTTTTGAACTGTAAAGAATAAGCCTTTTACGTTTGTGTTAAACTGAGCATCAAAAAAGGCTTCATCTGAGGCTTCGATAGGAGCGAACCAAGCGATCCCAGCGTTGGCGAATAGAATATCTACTTGACCGAATTGGGCTGTTACTTTTTCGACTAACGCGCTAATGTCTTCAAGTTTAGAAGTGTCAGAAGTGATTGCTGTCAAATT
>JBLIES010000188.1:0-6893 GCA_047633135.1 Roseivirga sp. | reverse complement strand
CACTGTAATAAAAAAACTATCACTTACACCTACCGCAAATCGAGCTAAACTTCTTCGTTTATCTACCGAATTGAACCACTTTTTAAATTGTTCAGAAACCTTGCAATAGGCAGAAATCTCTCTGAGGGTAGCAGCTATCTCTTCAAATATCAAATGCGGAATCGACACGTCATAGGATAAGCGACCTGTCGCTTCCTCTTGGACCTTGAATACCTTATTGGAAATCCCTTTTTTGGATAAAATCTTAGTCGCGTACAACGAAAATTCCTTGTCTCTTTGAGGATTTTTATCCAAACTTTCAAATATCTGATTAACATCATCGAGATATAGCTCATCATAAGACTTTAAAAAGGCCTTTTCCGCTCCTTTTATCCAATGTATTGCAAAGGCGTTTCTCAATTCTTGTTTTTCGTCAAAATTGAAATAGAATCTATATTCAATTGATTTTGCAGAAGCTTCAACTCCGATAAAAGAAAGCTCACTTTCAGATTGACTTTTGGCTAAATCCAGATAGTTCAATGGCACGTTCATTTCTCGCTCTAGCATAGCAAGGTTTTTTTTAATTTCCTCTCTATCCTGATCATTGAATTCTAAGTAATATCGATTTGCCATCAGCAATCCCTTCGACAATTTCATGCTCCGAAACACTTTGGGATTTACTCCCAAGTTTAAGCAAAGCATGTAGGGTTGAAGAAAATGACTTTCTAAGAGGTTAGTTGCCTTCATAAACTAAGCTTCAGACCAAACTTTAATCTCTCCTATCAACATTGGGATTACGTCACTGACATCTATTGAAAACTTGAACACCTTATTCGCTACTTCCATTCTTTTTTGAGGGTGGAAAAAGGTAAGTTTAACATCATAAGAAACAGTATCAGGCCTAGATATAGGCGATTTGTCTACAGTTACGGTGCTTAGTTCTAAAGACTCTTTCAGTGCTTTTTCAAAAACAGCTTCTATTTTCAAAGATTCTGTCACTGCAAAATTGATTGCCCTGTCTTTAGGTTCAATTCCACCATTTCTGAAATCATAAACGATTCTATTGGTAAAGTCTACCACTTTGGCAAGAAGACCCTTATCGATCGATTTATTGTCAGAAGACTTTAAGTCCCATCCCTTTATGCCTTGCACAGCCGGTGCGATAGTGCTTAAGCTTTGACCAAATTCTGTCTGAATTTGCTTAGACTTCAAATGGCCTGGTAAGGAAACCATTACAGCTTTACCTTTTAATTGATCTGCAAATAAACCTCTCAATTGAGCGTAAACATGGCTTGCAAAGGGGCCTTCTGGTTTAATTGCATAAAGTGGATAGTCGTCATAAACGAGTGTCCAAATTAGATTTTCAGATTCAAATGGGTTCTTTTCTAAATACTCTAATAAGTCACTAGGGTTATCTGCCGATGATTTTTGGATGGCGTGGTCAAAATAGGATCTTCTACTGCGTGATGGAAAAGCAAAACCAATATTTCCAATCATATAAATCAAGCTGTCATGAGTAGAACATCCACAATCGCTGGGTAATACATTTGCAGTTTCCTTAACTTTTGGCATCACTTCAATAATCTTTTCATTGAGATTAATTAATGAAGGCCCTTCTGTTTCCGACCTTTCTTGCGTTTCATTATTATTTTCCATGCGTTCGTTTTGATTAAATGGTGTGTTAAATGATATGTTTTCTATATCTACTAAATCATTAGGTCTAATAGGTTTTTTGATATCTATTTTATTATCAAAGAGTTGCTCTAATGCGCGCTTAAGGTTTATACTTCCTGCTAGAAATGGCTTACAAGCTTCCTCTGTATCAAGAGGGCAATTATCTGAGGTTTTGATCAGTAGCTCTGCCACAGCAGTTGGGCTTACCTTTTCTCCTTTTATGAGTTGCAATGAACAAAGCAGCGCTATTACTCCACTAAGAACTGGAGCGGCATAACTGGTTGCTATTTTTTCTTGATATCCACCAGTTGATATAGCACCAAAAATTCCCGACAAGGGTGTTAAAATCCCTTGTTTTTGATAATTTGAGCCATAGTTATTAAATAAGAATGGATAGTTATTCTCGTCAGAAACAGCCGCAGCGAGAACCCCGGGGAGTGAAGCGGGGACATGTAAGCAATCACATGCATCATTTCCTACAGAAGCTACTATCTGTATCCCTTTGTTTATACAGCGCTCTACGGATCTGGCTAATTCCAATGATGAAAACTGATCCTTCAGCAATAAGCCACCGCTTATGTTGATAATATTAGCTCCATTTTTAACAGCAAGATCAATCGCATCTGCTAAAACCTCCTGCGTTGTACCTAATCCATGTTCAGTATCTTTATAGATAGGAATTAATATACCACTACTATGAGGTGCTATTGCCTTGGATCCATTGCCGAAAATAAGGCTAGCAACGTAGGTGCCGTGTTCAGTTTTCGAAGAAGCATTAAACTCGCTGATCTCAATTTTCATTAGCTTATGAGCAGATTCAGAAAAAGTAGGATGCTGAAGATTAACATCAGTATCTAGAATGGCAATGCATACTTCCTGCACTCCTTTGGTTTGAGACCAAACATAAGCTAAATCGGACAATAGGGAATTTGACAAGCTGAAAAATTTAAATAATTTAGGGGTGACCAATTTAAAAATTATCCTTTACTAAAGAGTATGATTTATGTAATGATTACAAGAGAATATTAAATATTTAATTTCAATCATGCTAAAAGTAATTCTTAGTTTTTTGAGGATATTGTTGTTCGTCACTATGTAGCACCCAAGCTAATGGTTTTATCTTCCATTTAGCAAATTTGGGTGAGGTTATATGACACCTTAGTCCTGCGGAGATGTGATGTTATGACCCCTCAGTCCTGCGGACAGGTGGTAACAAAACCCCTCAGTCCTGCGGAAGGTGGTATTAAAACCCCTCAGTCCTGCGGATAGGTGGTATTAAAACCCCTCAGTCCTGCGGATAGGTGGTATTAAAACCCCTCAGTCCTGCGGACAGGTGGTAACAAAACCCCTCAGTCCTGCGGACAGGTGGTATTATGACCCCTCAGTCCTGCGGACAGGTGGTAACAAAACCCCTCAGTCCTGCGGACAGGTGGTATTAAAACCCCTCAGTCCTGCGGACAGCTCCCCTAAAGCATGGGAGCAGTAGATTCTGCTGAAATTTAGGGTTTATTCTCAAGATTTATTTTTGGTCTCAATCCGGGTGCCCCTCCTATTTAGGAGGGGTTAGTAAAACTATCCTTTATCTTTTCCAACACAGCTTCCAGCGCTTCAAACACCTCTTTGTTTTCAAATCTAATCACTGTAATGCCATGATTATTCAGGACTTTAGTGCGCTCAGTGTCATAAGCATACCCAGCCGCTGTAAAGTGATGGGCACCATCTAATTCAATGGCTAAATGCTCTGAAGGACAATAAAAGTCTAGAATGTAATTCTCCACACTGAACTGTCTTCTAAACTTCCTGCCTTCGAGCTGTTTACCTTTCAGGAATTTCCAAAGTGTGACTTCTGCGCTCGTCAGGTTATCCCTCAGGTCTTTCCTGAATTCCTTTAACGCTGGTCGGTTATTGATTTGTCTTTTGTCCATCAGCCAATACCTGCGTTTAATTAATTGCTTAAGCGATTAACTATTAAAGGCTGAATTTACCAAACTGCCTAAAGGATTCAGCGAATTACTCAAAGTTGACATTAAACGATTTACCAAAGGAGCAACCGTATTGGAATTGAGTGAAGGAATAGACGACAAAAACTGTTCACTAGATGCTTGAGCATCTTTAACGCTGTTTTGCATATGCAATTGAATGGAGTTCAATTGAGTATATAAGCCATTCAATGTATTCAGCGCATTAATAAGGTCTCCAATTTCCGAAATTGACCGTCCTACATTTCGATAAAAATAGGCTGATTGGCCCGTTGACGAGCTCACTTGGGTAAAGCTGCCATGTGTAAAAAAATGCCCAATACTATTGCCTAAGGATGCCGTGCCGGAACTTAAAGTGTTACCAATTTGCTCGAAGGGGGCCAAAATGTTGAGTGGATTTGATTTCACTTGCTGTTCATCACTATTTGCCTCATTTACTAACCTATTAATGGTTGCTATTTGACTATCTACATAAGGTATTGAGGTGTCGAGGTCATGCGATAAGGTGTTCAAGTTGCCTAAAAGTTTATTAACCACATTAGATAACGATGACTGATTAAAACCACTAGGGCTTGAAAAGCCGATGATTTGTTTTGAATATGAGGTTTGCCAAGTATTGGCAATACTTTGTCCTTGATTCAAAGAATTCGTTATGGTTGTGATCTCTGATAGATTTTGAGCGCCAAATTTTTGAGTTTCAGAAAAAAGATGGTTTAACTGGCCAGAGTTTACTCCCGAGATAAGTCTGAAAGAGGCTATTTGTTGTAAAACAGATGTAATGTGGTTAAGTGGCATTTTGAAATGTTTGGTTGCGAACAAGTTAAGGCTAATTTCATCACTAATCGAATATAGCTCTTCCTACTTAAGTTCTATTTTTATAATCTTCTATAAAAAGAACATTAGCAGAAATTCAATCGATAAAAAACTCGAATATTTGATCCAGACAGTGCCTTGGTCTTTATCTAAAAATCCGATTAGATTAAACCTAAAATACATAAGGCTCCAACATAGTCTAGTTAACACCTACCTTAAACAATCTGGCACAGCTGTACTTTACATGAATAACCCACCTAGTACAGTATCACTGAAGCGCATTAATTTATAAGGTAATTGAAATTATAAATTCATTAGGGTTACTCACTTAAGTCGCAATAATAGAGTTGTTTTTTGTCATAGGCTGTAATTGAACACACCTTTCAATAAGTTTGTCAAGGATTGACTCCCTATGGTTTCTCCTGTTGAAGCGAAAGAAGTATTCGTTGATATAGTTTTGTAAGTATTTCTTGTCACAATAGGAATGCACGGCCCTGAGCCAGTTTTAAAGTTTCTGATCTAAATATGCAGCATGGGGAAGTTCTTTCCTTTGTTTGATGGTATCTGTGTCAGGTTTCTGTACTTTCCCCTAAAGACCGAAAGAGATTACGCACAGTATTAGACTTTCTGAAGCAAGAATTCGGAAGAGGATTTCTCAATACTACAAGTTTTAACCACCCTCTAAATCAAATGATGGCTAATAAAGTCTCAAGTTCAGCCTTGGAATTGATTGATTTTGGCGAGTAGTTGATCTTCTTCAAATTAAAGGATTGTAACTATGAGCATCTACTTTCAAAATTGAAAAGTCTATAGTATTGTGAGAGCGCAGGACCTCCTTTCATGTGGATTTAAAAACCATTTACCCAGAAAGGGCTTTCAGTTGAATTCATAGTTGAAGAAACGAACACATCTCATCGTGTAAGTGAGAGATTGACGGCTTGTTCTATAACTAGTTCTCCTTTAAATAACTGTTTTCGCTGTTCTAGCCAATGGCCAGCCAAGCACATACGATTCGTTAGACTAAGCTCTATGCAGGTTTACCTACTCATACTTAGGTGCCTTTTTAATCTATACACTTGATTTTCAGGCATTAAAATCCCCTTGTCAAAACACATGTTAGCCAAGGCTTTGTTTGGCCATGTCTTGAATTGTTGATGATGATCTTGGTTGTGTAAGGCTCCGCTACTTCTTTCAAATTGTAGAACTCAAGTGCAAACCCATACTAGTACATCTTTCTTAAGGCCTTTCTTGCTGCTTGATCGACCAAGGTAAATAAGCGGTCAATTGAGTCTTTCTCCCTACTGGGCTGATGCCCTTTGACCTTAATAAAATCACAGTTGAGCAAGTCAGTGAGTCTAAAAAATTCACGATAAAGCAGGTGATTATTGAGCAGCTTGTTTTTCTCGGATTTGAAATCATTTTTTTCAAGTAAAAGACGTCTACTCGGTAGTAGTATGATGTTTTGTGAATCAGTATACACATCAACTTTTTTGTCCGCATTGAGCTGTTCTCCCAAAGCCCAGAGCAATGTTTGCAACTCCAACTTGGTTGAAGACGTGTTCTCAAAAGTTTTAACCTGAACCTTCTCGCCAAGGGAAATGTCGAATGCTTGGTTTGCATTCACCACTAAACAAGCTCCACAACCCACTTTGAGTTGGTTATTGGCACTGCCATCAATAAATAGCCATAGCTGATCAATCAACGCCTAAGGGTTTAGATTTGTATGCATGAAATCTACCATATTTCTGACTCCTTTCCTTCTGCTAAAACTACTGTCGTTAATGATTTACTTTCGGTCAACAGTCATCAATAGGGGGCTGACAGTGATACCAAATCGTGGTGAAAATGATTGTTTATGTCAGCTTCTTCCCCATCTTAAGTGACAGTAAATAAAGAAAAGGCACAAAAATACGCAATAAACTTTCTCAGGATTTAGTATTCCATCACTACTCATATACTTCCACCACTAATTCAATTTCTACGGCTTGTCCTCTTGGTAATGATGCCATGCCAACAGCAGCTCTTGCATGTCTGCCTCTTTCGCCAAACACCTCGACCATTAAGTCAGAAAACCCATTGATGACTGCGGGTTGCTCACCAAAAGAAGCGTCACAGTTGACCATGCCCAGTACTTTTACGATGCGCTTTACTTTCTTCAAATCACCCAACATGACTTTCAAAACTGCCAGTTGATTGATCGCTGTCATTCGTGCACCGTCATAGCCTTGCTCAATTGTCACATCCTGACCTACTTTTCCTCTCAACTCTCTTCCATCAGGGTATTTTGGGCCTTTGCCTGCCAAAAATATGAGATTGCCGGTGCGAACACCATTTACATAGTTAGCCACAGGTTGAGGTGGACTAGGGAGTGTAATATTCAGTTCCTTTAACCTGGCTTCTGGATCATAACTTGCTTCTGGAGCTTCTGGCTTCTGTTGTGGTGTACAT
>JBLIES010000187.1:0-6919 GCA_047633135.1 Roseivirga sp. | reverse complement strand
CTACCTCTGTCCTGATTGTTTCCATTCGCTCCACCAACGCCTTCATCTGTAATCATGGCGTCTAAACCATTGTTTCTTGCTTGATCTCCTGAAAAAGTTGCGGTCTCATGGCAATTGCTACATTGGGTTCTGTTGCTAAAAAAGAGTTGCTTCCCTAGGTTTTCCAACTCGGTAAAATTTGGAAAGTTATTGTTCTCAATGTTATTCACTTGGGCTGCACCTATGTCGAACTTAGCTTCGTAAGAGACCATCGACCTCACAAACTGACTTAGTGCCTTAGAGATTTTATCTTCGTTTACTTCAGGAGAACCGAAAGCATCTTGGAAAAGCGGTTGATAATAATCTGTTGTTTGTAATTTATTCACCAATTCTGAAAGACTAAGTCCCATTTCTACCTCGTCTTGAATTGGGAGCAGTACTTGTTCTTCCAAGCTGCTGGCTCTTTCGTCCCAAAAGAATCTACCATTATTGTAATAGCGTGCATTGGCCAGCCCCATAGAATTTCTGCCAGTTTCGCCACCTAAAAAACCAATACTCAGTCTTCGAGTGTCCGCAAAGCCATCCTCTTGAAGGTGGCATGAGCCACAGGCAATGGTATTGTTAGCGGAGAGTTGACTGTCGTAAAAGAGTACGCGGCCCAAGGTTGCTCCCGCATCTGTGACAGGGTTATTATTCGGTGTGTTGTCAATGTTGCTGACATTGTTGGCTAAAAAGTGCTGTGGTAGATTAGGAGCCGAGTAATTGAAACTGGTGCTTGGCAAAGTCAGTACATCAGAAAAGTCTGTTGTCAAGTCATTATCCAACTCTTCAATGTCAGATCCAGCGTCTGTACAAGAGAATGCTAGCAGGGCGTAAACGCCAATTAAATACAGTGAGTTTTTCATTTTCGTGTGTTCATGGCTTAGTCTGCAATTCGTCTTGATTTTCAAGACTGGTAACCCTAGGTGTGTAATAAATTTATCCGCCTTTTTGTGGTGGTGGGCGTCTACCGTCCGGTCCTTCCCTTGGAGGTGGCCTATCTCCTTTGGGGCCATCAGGGCCTTTTTCTCCTCTTAAAACATTAAGAATTGTCTTGTCAAAAATTAACTGTTGCTTTTCTGTCAAAAGTTTACGCATTGTGTAAAAATGCTCATAATTAGCGTATTCAATCTCTCGCTGAGTATCTCCAATCTGAGACGCTATTTTATCTGCGTGTTCTTGAGAGTCCCCTTGTTTTATTAAGTCGTGCAGATCAGAGCGTTTCTTCATAGACTTAGCTCTTAGCTTGTCCATTAACGTAAAGTGAGAATCCCTTAAAGACTCAACCTGCTCTCTTTGAATGCTATTAAGCTTAAGCTGTTCTTCTATGAACTGGCCACCACCTTTTAATGGTTTACCAGGCCGCTGACCATCTTTTCCGAGCCAAATGAATGTCAACAAGAAGATGTTCGCGACCATAAGAGCGATAACGGCAGTACTAAGTATTTTATTTCTTTTGATGAAATCCATTTCAGTAGTCGTTTAAGCCCTCATAAGAATAGGTGACCGAAGAATACTCCTCTGTGAACATTTCAATATTGCTTTGGTCATTAACACCAGTTGAGCTTTCCTGAGAAATTAAGATGGCACTTGCCACATTGAACATGAAAACAACGGCTAACATGGCTAAATTGAGCTTCATGTTGACCAAAAACGAAAAACGACCAAAGCTGGGTTGAGTTTTGCTTTCTAACTTTGCTTCAAGTCGAGTAAAAAAGAAAGGCTTTACTTCGGCACGTTCGATACCATCCATACTGCCTAAGGCTTCCTCTATTTTTTTCTCTATGTGTTGCTGATTTTTCATGTTATAAAGTGTTAGATGCTAGTAGATCAGAAAACTTGCGCTAATCTTTAAAATTATTTTGGTAGAAATTTTTCAAGCTGGTTTGAAGATTTTTTCTCGCTCTAAACATCAACGATTCTACTGATGAAATACTAGTGCCCATAATTTCAGAGATCTCTTGATAGGGTAGGCCCTCCAACTTATGAAGCGTAAAGGCTACTTTCTGAGATTCTGGTAATTGGGCTATTGCTTTAAAAAGGGCTGCCGCATTTTCTTTCTGCTCCATTAAAATCCCTGGATGCTCGAAAACCGCTGGGTCAATGGACCTCTCCTCTTTTTTACCACTAAGCGACTGCATAAATGCAAAACGTTTTTGGCGCTTATTTTTTCTTATTAATTCGAGTGATTTTGTTGTGGCAATTCTATAAATCCAAGTCGATAATTTTGAGTCTCCTCTAAATTTCTCAATAGAGCGATGGACTTCAACAAATACATCTTGGGCAATCTCTTCGGCCTCAACTTCATTCTGTAAAATACCCAAGCAGGTATTATAGACTCTGTTTTGATATTCTTCCACCAACGCGCGAAAGGCACCTTGGGAGCCTCTTTTAATTGCTGATATGTGTTCGTCTGAAAACAATTTTGGTTGATTTAATTCAGGAATGGTAAGTCTCCATCCCTGAATTTATTTGAACAAGCTACAATTTTATCTTTTACCTTTTGGGCGATGATCACCTTTCCCAGGTCCGTGGCTATTCACGAATGCTAATTGCTCATCCGTTAAAATACCCTTAACCTTTTGTTCTGTAGCCACTTTCAGCTTTAAAAGATCGGTTTTAAGCTTCCCAATCTCCTCTATTACCTTATCGGTGGACTTGGCATCATAGACTTCTGCTGTGGTTAAGGTTTTCAATCGAGCTTCTTTTTCTCCTACTTGATTTTTAAGAGGCAGGGCAGATTTTTTTGCGGCTAAACGAAATTCTTTGATCTGTTCTTTTTGCTCCTCACTAAGGTTTGGAATCATTGGTTTCTTAGGGCCTCTTTCTTCCATTTGACGGTCACTGGCATGTGCTATTTCTTGCATGGCAGGTCTTTGTCTTTCCCTATTATTTCTGTTTTGGGCGTTTACATTAATACTTGTCAACAATAAAGCTGCTGCTAATAATCCTAACCATTTTGACTTTTGAGTTTTCATAATTTCTGTTTTTAAATTATCATCTGTTTGTAATCTTAGATGCGTAACCAAAATTAAACTTGCGGTGCATTGGTGTTAATGAGTGTTAAAAAAGGGACGTGATGGCAGTGACTTTTCTGCTGATTGTATGTCAAAGTGATGAGGAAAAACTCGATTTTCCAATACTGGTCTTTTAGGATAGGCTATACTTAGAATCAATCATTTTTTATTTGAACATTGCGCGGTTTTACTATATTAATAGGGTATGAAGGAAATTCAGAAAATAGAATTAAGACAACTTGAAATAAGTGACTTTAAGAACTTAACGGTTTCCATGAAATCCGCTTATGAAAATTGGAGTGGTGGTTGGTGGGCAGAGAGCCAAATACAAAAACTGATAGATATATTCCCTGAGGGTCAACTTGTCATTGTCGCTGACGATGAGATTGCTGGTTGCGCCTTAAGCTTAATTGTTGACTACGATAAATTCGGTGATAATCACTCCTATCCACAGATTACTGGCGACTATACTTTTTCTACTCATGACGATGAAGGAGATGTGCTTTATGGTATTGAGGTATTTATAAAGCCTGATTTTCGTGGGTTGAGATTGGGTAGAAGGCTCTATGATGCTAGGAAGGAACTCTGCGAGAATCTGAATTTAGAAGCAGTCGTATTCGGTGGTAGGATCCCTAATTTCCATAAATACGCTCAAGAGCTTACCCCGAGAAAATATATCGATAAAGTACGCTTAAAGGAGATCTATGATCCAACACTGAGTTTTCAATTGAGCAATGATTTCCACGTGAATAAAGTGCTTCAGAATTATATGCCAGGTGATAAAGAGTCGAAAGACTACGCTGTATTGCTGGAGTGGAACAACATATATTATGAGGAGAAGAAAAAAGAGCTGAGTGATCAAAAAAAGGTGGTACGCTTGGGCTTGATTCAATGGCAAATGAGACCTTACGGAGGCTTGGATGAGCTTTTTGAACAAGTAGAATTTTTTGTTGATGCTGTTTCTGGCTATGGCAGTGACTTCGCACTATTCCCTGAGTTTTTTAATGCCCCTTTAATGGCTAAGAATAATCACCTCACAGAAGCCCAAGCGATTAGAAAGTTAGCGGAACATACCCAAGAAATTAGAGAACGGTTTTCTCAATTGGCCATAAGTTATAATGTGAACATCATTACAGGGAGTATGCCAAAATTGGATGGCCCAAAATTGTACAATGTTGGTTTTTTATGTCGCAGGGATGGTACCTTTGAGGAGTATACTAAAATGCACGTTACACCAGACGAGAGCAAGTATTGGGGCTTGAGTGGAGGTGATTCAGTGAAAGTATACCAAACAGATTGCGGGCCTATTGGGGTGTTGATTTGTTATGATGTTGAATTCCCAGAGCTGCCAAGAATACTCGCCAATGATGGGATGAATATCCTTTTTGTTCCCTTTTTAACCGATACTCAAAATGGCTATTCAAGGGTAAGGTATTGTGCCAGAGCAAGGGCGATAGAGAATGAGTGTTATGTGGCGATTGCTGGGTCGGTGGGTAACCTGCCTAAGGTAGAAAACATGGATATTCAGTTTGCGCAATCTGTGGTTTTTACACCTTGCGACTTTGCTTTTCCTACCACAGGAATCAAGGCTGAAGCTACGGCAAACACAGAAATGATATTGGTGGCAGATGTCGATTTAGATTTACTATGGACGCTTCACAACAAAGGAGCAGTTCGGAACCTGAAAGACAGGAGAACGGACGTTTATGATATCATACTAAAAAAATAGACCTTTTGAAAGCTCCTTTTATAATAAACGGAAAGCAAATTAGTCCTGGTGAAGAGGCTACAATAAAAGTCAATATTGCGCGGCTACCATCGCATTCACCTATCGACATGAATATTATCGTGGCGCGGTCAGAAGTGGATGGCCCTACTCTATTATTAAGTGGAGGTATGCACGGAGATGAAATAAATGGCATCGAGATCATCCGTAGAATTATGGAGAAGGATCAGCATAAGCCAAAAGTAGGGACCGTCATCTGCATTCCGATTATCAATATGTATGGCTTTATTCACTTTAGTCGATATGTGCCTGATGGCAAAGATGTGAATAGGTCTTTTCCGGGCAATAAAAATGGCTCTTTGGCAGCGCGTGTGGCGCACTATCTTACCAACGACATTATTCCAAAGATCGATTTAGGCTTAGATTTTCATACTGGTGGTGCCGATAGGACTAATTACCCGCAGATTCGTTGCGCAATGAAAGAGCCTAAAAACAAGCAGATTGCTGAAGTCTTTCAGCCTTCTTTGGTGCTAAATAGTCCCTTTAGACCTAAGTCTATGAGACAAACTGCGGCTAAAATGGGCAAGCAGATTTTAGTTTATGAGGGAGGGGAATCTGCCCGTTTCGATGAATTTGCAATTCAACAAGGGATCAATGGAGCGCTGAGAGTTATGAAGCATTTAGGTATGCGCGAAAGAGCACCCGAAGCGCCACATGTAACTCAATTCATCAACAATTCATCTTGGGTAAGAGCAAAGGCCTCGGGTATTTTCTTGTCAGCAGTGGCTTATGGAGCGACCGTAGAAAAGAATGAGGTGATCGGCCAAATTAATGACCCTTTTGGTGGGTTTAAATTAAAAATAAAGAGTCCGGCAGCAGGCATAGTGATCGGCTTAAATAATAATCCTATCGTACACCAAGGCGATGCAGTAATGCATATCGGAGTAAAAAAATAAATCTAATTTAATAGCGACATTTAAATGGAAAGAGAACCAAAATCATGGGATCAACTGGCGGGCCTAATCGCTAAATCTGACCAAGAAGGGATTCATGAGTACATGGATGAAAATAAGTCGGAAGACATTGTTCATGCTTTTAGTCATTTGAATAGAGGCGCTCAAAATAACCTCTTGCATCTTATGACTGCCTCGGACGGGGCGAGCTTGCTTGAGCAAATACCACAATCTCAGGCGGTTCAGTTGATGGAGGATATCGAAACCGAAACCGCTGCTTCCATCTTAAACGAGCTCTATTCAGATGAGCAGGTCGATATTATTTCGGAATTGGATGATGAGGATGCCAACGCCATTCTAGAAGAAATGCTTCCGAAAGAGGCGGCCAACGTAAGAAGACTGATTCATTATGACTCGGAATGCGCTGGTGGGGTAATGATCACAGAATATTTAGCTTTCGAAGCAAGCGAAACCGTTGGAGCCATTACAAAAAAACTCCGCGATAATTCTGAAGAGTATGAAGATTATAATGTGCAATACATCTATGTTATAAAAGAAGGTAAGTTTGTTGGGGTACTACAAATGCGGCATTTGTTGCTCTCAAAGACTTCAACCCTCCTTTCTGATATAGTCATTAAAAATGCACTTACGGTTTTAGATACGGCCCACCTTTCAGAGCTTATTAGCTTTTTCGATAAGTATGATTTTTATGGCGTACCAGTAGTCAATGAAAAACATGAGCTTTTAGGATTGGTCATGCGGAAGCATGTGAGAGAGGCGGAGAGCGATCGTTCTAATAATGAGCTGTTAGAAACGCAAGGTATTGTTGGTGGTGAGGAACTTAGGACCATGCCAGTTTGGCTTCGTTCTAAACGGAGGCTTTCGTGGTTAAGTGTAAACATACTTTTGAACATCATGGCCGCGAGTATCATTGCGTTTTATCAAGACACGCTTCAGGAAGTAATCGCTTTGGCCATTTTCCTTCCTGTAATTTCCGATATGAGTGGCTGTTCAGGCAATCAGGCCGTTGCGGTAAGTTTAAGAGAGCTTTCCTTGGGGGTTGTTAAGCCATATGAATTGATGAGAGTACTTTGGCAAGAGGTGAAAGTAGGTTTAATTAATGGGGTTGTGCTGGGTGCCCTTATTGGGTTGGCTGCCTTCCTTTGGCAAGGCAACGCTTATTTAGGTTTAGTAGTAGGTGGAGC
>JBLIES010000186.1:0-6962 GCA_047633135.1 Roseivirga sp. | reverse complement strand
GATGTAGTATTGCTCTTAATCTCTTTCTTCTATACAAACCAGTTTCATAAAATTATGAGAAACTCTGGCTTTGTTATTTCAACTATTTTAATCCGAATGTCCTTTGGCGTAAGTGGCTTAATTAGTACTATTTTAATTATAGCTGCAGTGCTTTTTGGCTTAGCAATCATAACAATCCATAATCAATACGAAAAAAATGCCCTACTTAAAAACTAGTCACTTTTGGATTACGCTAACCTAGGTGTACTCATGATCAGCCACTGCGAGTAAGGAGACTTTGAGCCATAGTGATTAGGTTAATTACTGTGGTTATAAGAGATACAACCATGTGATTAACTGCAGCTTTTATAGCTAAAACAGCTGTGAAATACTTACTATTGGACCCTTTATCCTCTCGGTATTCAATAATATAGTTGCTTACTCCGAAGTATAGTAGGGGGCATAAAAGCAGAAAAACGCTTTACCTAGATAATCACTAGGTTGATCTTAAATGATTAATCATAATAAGCTAAACTGCTGAATAAAATAGTACACCAACATGCCAATGCTCACTTTGAATATCATTCAGAACGCATCCCCCTCTAATTTTGTCCGCCCTTACGACCTCAAATCAGACATAATCTCTTCCTCTACGCTTTTACAATTAATTTATTAGCTTATTCACTAAATTTTGAGTCAATTCTTATTCAGGTTATAACATTAGAAGAAAAGAAAATATGAAAACCGTTAGAATTATTGGTAGGTCAGGCTTCATAGGAAGTCATACCACAAGAAAGTTTTAGAAGAAGGTTATAAAGTGAGAGTATCGGCAACAGATATTACAGTGACCGCAAAACACAATCTCTAAACTCTTTGGCTAATGTAGAGAATTTAGAGATTGTCCCTTTAAAAGTCGACAATAAGGATCAGTTAAAAGCCTTTGTTAATGGCTGCGACATTGTTATTCACGGAGGAACACCCTTTCAATTAGATATTAAAGACCCAAAAACGGAGTTGTTGGACCCCACCATCAAAGGCCGAAAAATTTCCTCGAAGCAATTAGCTATGCACGAAAAATTCAAAAGGTGGTTTTCGCAGCTTGAGTGGCAGCCTCCAATATAAACTTCCCTATGCCGCCTGCTGATAAAACCCCTGATGATCAAATTAGTGAGACGGACTCTCCATTTATGAGGGAAGAAAGTCATCCTTATGGCCAAGCTAAATTCATTGCAAACCTTAGTTTTGAGATCACTACTGTTTCTCCTGTTGGCGTCCTGATCAAAGCGTATAGTCTAGTACCAAAAAATAAGCCCTAATTAAATGATTAGGGCTTATTTTAAATGTACCTCCGTCTAATCAAAACCTATTTTTTTTAACCTTTGCTTCTAATATTGGCATTTACTTCAACATTGGAATAGGGTTAATTTCGGTGGATACAAACAAAAGAGTGTGGTAAGCGTATTTCTGCGGAAATTGTACTAAACAACTGCCTATGATTAGTCGAAATAGAGCTTAACTAATCCATCTCATTATTGCCATACCCTTTCCATTGAAGACTTGTTCTTCATAAAATCAATTTACAACACCTGTCAAGAATCTACTTTCTTAATGTGAATTATCCCTACGCTATGTAATACCCGCATAATCAAATAAGTTAGATCAATCTCGTGCCATCTTACACCACCAAAATTTGGGTTTCCACTTCTTTTATGATGGTTGTTATGGTATGCCTCTCCCATCATTAAAAAATCAAAAGGAAGTAGATTTTTTGATGTATTCTTCATTTGAAAATTCATGTAGCCATAGATGTGGGCGAACCAATTAATAATCGCCCCATGAATTGGAGCCATCAAGAACACAATGGGTAATAAGAACCATTGCCACAAGTCAGTGGTGAAAAAGTAAAAGAAGGCAATATAGCTTAGCCCCCAAAGCACCCTTGAAATAACGGAACTCGCAAAAAGGTCGAAGTTTTTCCATTGAGGTACATTAGTCGTAAATTTCTCTTCTACTTTAACTCGCCCTAAGTTAATATCGTCATAGATTCTTTTTGTCTTCCACATCATTGCAAAAAGACTTTTATCGTACTTTGGTGAATGAGGGTCTTTTTCGGTATCGGTGTGTGCGTGATGTATTCTATGCATAATTCCATACCCATAGGCACTCAAATAACTACTGCCTTGAAAGACCCAAGTCAAAACGTAAGTCACCTTCTCCATAAACCTTGACATCGTAAAAGTTTGATGTGCAGCATAACGGTGAAGAAAGAAAGTTTGGAAGAAGAGTCCACCGTACCAGAGTACAAGGATAAAAATAACAATTGCCATATTTTTGTTAGTGTAATGTATTGAAAATAGATTTCTCTGCTGTTGATAAACGAGCATTGATGGGCATGTTTAACCCAGATTATTTATTGGACCAACACAAAGTGCGCTAAACTGTTTGAACTAAACCCCACCATACTTTATCAAATTTTAGACATTGAGCCATGTCGATCATAAGTTGGTATTGTCTTCGATACGATGAAAATTACGGACGTCAACACAATATCGGTTTGGGTGTTCACCTGTAAGCCGTTTTAGTTCAAATAGTATCTTTCGAACAGTATAAAGGAGTGATTGACTGCCCTGCGTCCCCCTTACTCAACCATAAAAAACTACAAACAAATTTATGCAGCTTTCGTTCGGCATCAGCTATCATCTTCTCTCCCCTGATACCAAAAGTTATTGGATTAACCTTGAAGGTGCGTAGCACAACCAAAATGATCTTCACCCTATTATCGGCTAATTCAACATTCAAATATTTTTCGGTTCTTATTTCTAAAAGGTAAAGGCAATTTTTATTACTTGATTAGCAGATACAGTAATACCTAATGCCGTTTTTTCGAAAGGAATCGGTTCCAATTGAAGGAACCTGTAGTTGGCCCTGTACCGGTAGAAATAAGAGCCTCAATAGAGGTGACAAACCTTTTACTTCATGATTAAATGAGGCCACGAATACCTTCAGTAAAAGGCTTGCCGATCGTTTATCACTCAAGAGTGGGTATCCGTTCATTTTCAGTATAGTCGCTATTTTCATGAATGAACATTGCTTATCAGAAGAAACGGTCAACCTTCTCCAGTTAGAGGCTTCATTTTCTAATACTCTCACATGGATTGTCGCAATATCTCTAAGGTCAGACATGACATAATTGCCATTGGGTAACTGTGCTATTTTTCCTGAGATCATACTTGTCATCAAACCCATGCAAGTACCAAACAAATTACCAGCAAGCCTTCATCCATAAATCGACACGGAATTGATCACCGTAAGTTCCATTTCAGGTGCTCCTGATTATTGATTATAAAAATCCAAAATGACTTCAGTTTGCTTACACAAACTACGAAGAGCACCCCTTGATTTTTAGCCATTTTGCAATTGTTCAATAGCAAAATGCTCATCAACAAATTCAAGCACCCCTGAGACTAATACTTTTTTCATTATTGCTACTTTACTCTGAGCATCTTTGTTCAGCAACTACATTCCATGATTGACCTTTTTTTTTAGAAATGTGTTTAAATTGAAGACCAATCTAAGAAAAATCAGTTTTTTGAACTCTTGCAGGGTGCATCAGGAACCTCTTTTATAATAGTTTTCCTACATTAATTCCGTGGACTGCCTTGATGTTATTGGTTTGGAAAACAAGGTTCGCACAACGAACACTTTGTTTGAGCCTGCTTCTGTATGAGCTCAATCGTAGTTATTCCTATTCAAATACTATCCAACGTTTGCATCTAACTTATGTCGGTAGGAAATAAACAAACAGCAAAAGAGTAGACTTATATTTTCGATACAAAATCCAATGCCCCCCACTCATTTATTTTTTTAAACGCCATTGCCATCACGGTTGCACTAATTTCAGTTTAACTACTTCCATCTGAACGATTTGAAAAAAGCTTAATCATTGACACTTTAAATAAAACTGGACAATTAGCTTGAACAGTGTCTGTAGCACAAGTAGGCGTTGGCACGAGAACTATTGAATTGATCAACCCTTCTTAATTGAGGAAATACGCTGTTGGCTCTTCCTTAATTTCGGCACTATTTTTTTTCTTTGTATTCTGTCTGCGGTAATTTGCACGAACACAAGAAATACGAACCCTTTGCACGGCTCATGAAAAGAGTGAAAGGGTGAAATTAACCGCTTAAAAATACAACAATGGAAATAAAGAGACTGAATCAAAGACCAAACATTGATCAAAACAATAAGCTTAACAAAAAATATATTCAGTTTGAAAAACTACTAAGCGAACTCAAAAAAAGGGAGTTGACCAATGAAGTTGTAAGCGCTATTAACAATAATATTGATCATGTTAATTCAATGACAGAGGCTGAAAATGAACTTGGTAAGAAGTTAAGAAGGGCTCAATCCATCATTTTAAAGATAATCGAAAAAGAGCATAAGCTGGTAACGATAAATCATTACCGCAACATTTGGTTAGCCTTAGGCATGTCCGTTTTTGGTATTCCTCTTGGCGTTGCTTTCGGAGCCAGTCTTGGAAATATGGGGTTTATAGGAATAGGTTTTCCAATAGGAATGGTCATTGGAATAGCTGTAGGAACTTCACTGGACAAAAAGGCAAGTGTGAATGGAAAACAACTTGACCTAGAAATTAAATAATAAGAATAATACTAAACAAGAAATGATAAATTACAACCAAAGCTAACAAAATTTAACCCGTTTAGAAGCATAAAAAGCACTTCGGACTTCAATTGCCCCATCGTTTTTAAAACAAAGCCCACAAGCTTACTCCAATTGGCCGTAACAAAGTATGCTTGCTAAATTTTATCTGCTCTCATTTTAAGCCAGTACCTTAAGCTTTTAAGTTATTATGGGACATAATAGTGTGGTAGCCAACAGTCCGTCACAAGGCTTGGCATCATGTCAAGACATTCACATTTTTGTTTTATCGTACTATCACTAACAACCCTATTTTAAATCACTATATTATAGGGTGAGTTTATTGAAGAGGCAGTTAAAACAACCTCTTCAATAAAACCCAATCCAAATTATTTTTTTCTTGTAGGTATTGGGCTCGTCTGCTGTTGGCATAAAGGCACTTGAGTATTTTTTTTAAAAACCGCGCCCGAAGACTGAAGAGTGGCTTTTGTGATTATTCAACACCTCGACACGAAAAGGAAAGGAATGATGCAAGAATTGATTCAACACTGTACTAAAATGAAAGTGCTCGCGGCCACTAACCGTATAGGGATCGTAGTCAACGCAGTATATTTAATCCCACCGAATAAAAACATGTCGATCCTCAATGGTTCGTTGTATCTAATTGCTACTGAAGCAAAACCTGAGCTAAGGTTACCCATAGAAATCATTGATTACGCTCGGCCTATTCAAGAAAATCCAACAAAGTCAGAAATACTTTTCAAAGAAATTTTAATTGGCATAACCTTCCTTTTCCCTAATTCAGATGCCTGGATTTACCTTCGAAATACTATTATTCTTAACATGCTGACTGTGATGACAACTAAGCCAGTACTAAGAGCAAGGGTCGTTGCATGTTCTACGGGTGAAGAGGTGCATTCGCTGGCTATTACGGTTAAAAAAGTTATTGACAAATTGAGACCCCAGTATCGACTCACCTTACAAATATGTGCTGTTGACCTAGATTTTCAAGCCATTGAATATGCTAGGATAGCCTTATATCCTTTGTCAATCGAATCACGAGTCTCGAAAGAAAGAATTGAACGATGCTCCAAAAGAGAAGGAACCCAGTTTGAAGTACGAAGTAGTATTGGTGAAAATTTGGAGACCCGTGCCCAAAAACTACTATTGCAGCAACTCTCTCCTGATGGAGCCATAATCACTGATCAAGGCGAGATCTTATTTATCATTGGAAGTACAGATAAATACTTAGACCTCCTAGTAGGAAAGGCAAACATGAATGTCTTTTCAATGGCGCGAGAGGGCATCAGAAGTGTATTATCTGCAGCAGTCAGAAAGGCAGGTAAAAACAATGAAAAAGTGGTTTTAAGGAATCTTAAAGTCAAAAACCGAACTGAACTAGCATCGGTTAGTATCCAACAAATAGAGCTGCCTGAACCCCTTAAAGGAAAGTTCCTCCTTCTTTTTAACGATGAAGCTCAACAAGAAAAAAAATCGATAAAAACTAAAACCACCTCCTCAGCGAGTTCGATGAGGGTTTCTGAACTAGAAGGAGAAATCAACAAATTAAATAACGAGCTACAGACCACAGTTGAAGAAAAGCAATCCTCTCAAGAGGCACTGAAATCGATAAATGACGACCTTCATTCAATGCATGAAGTAATGCATTCCACCAACGAAGAGTTTGCCGGATCACAAGAAGAAATGCAAATTTTGAATCAGGAATTGCACACTACCAACAGGGAATTGCAGCGTGAAATTGATCATTCTTTTAGAGTATCAAACGAAATGTATAACCTACTCAACATTGGTGAGATTGCAACTTTATTCCTTGACAAAGCATTTCAGATTCGACATTTTACACCTGCTGCCACCCAACTCTTTCAGCTGATTTCAACAGCTATTGAGAGACTGTTCACTGACTTGGCTACAGAACTGGATTACCCAACAATATTTGATGATGACAAAGAAGTACTAAAAACATTGACCCTCGTAGAAGAACCAATAAAGGCTACAGGCAATCGATGGTTGAAGGTGCGAAGTATGCCTTATAAAAACTTTGACGATTTGATCGATGCAATAGTGATTACGTTTATCAATATTAGTATCGACAAACAACTTGACTTAGCACTATCGGAATCTCAATTGGCCATTCGTTTCTTTGCCGACATGCAGGCAAATATGATCTTAGAATTATATTCTACATATAATTTAATGAAGTTTAATACTGTTTCAGAACCGTTTTTTACGATTAGGAGGGATAACATAATGGGTAAAGACTTTTTTGAGTTATTCAATGAAATACCTATTGGAGAAAATACTA
>JBLIES010000185.1:0-6983 GCA_047633135.1 Roseivirga sp. | reverse complement strand
GCCAACATCTGTGTAAACCCAACTTCTCACGTCTATTACGTTTATATCGTATATCGCTTGGGCTGTTTTAGTAAGGAAAACAGCTATTTTTTTAGCTGAATGTAATTTCAGAAGTTGATATATCCAAATGAGCTATTCAACTTTTAGATAGTGACATTCCCTTGGTGGTAATACGAGCATAGACATCAGGCGGTTTGCTGCTGTTACAGGTCAACAAGGAGTGGGTAATGCAAATAGGTCAGCCTACCCGCAGTCGTCCGACCAATGGAGTTAGTTTATAGCCCTGCGCTTACAAAAGTCACCTTGCTCCGAGAGTTCGGAGGTCTTTTTCAGAAACATGGAGGTTGATGACTTGCTAGGAATAAGATAGATAGTAGACCTGAGGTAACTTTATGGAGAATAACACCCATCAATGGCCAAAGGAATTTCATCACCGGGTCACTCTATTATTTCGTAATCAATACTTAGTTTTCTCAAGGCTCTTAACGCAGTAGCAGAGTTTCTATCTTCCACCTCAATATCTACCGCGTCTCCCTCTAAAAGTATACCCGCAAGTTCATTTGAGAAGGAATCACCCATATTTGATGAAACCTCTGCAATACATTTGGCTATCGCTCTTCTATCGGGCTTCTGAGCATCACAAGACAATAAGTTTAACTTCATAATAATCAATTTATCAATACACATTTTAGTGCCTCGAATGATGAATATAGCGTATGAAAACGGATGTTCCAAAGGGGCTAAGTTTTGCGAGCGCTGGGTGCGTTCATGGAAGCTGAGCGAGTTCGTGGGGTCAGACCACCCCCAGTGGTCCGACCAATGGCGTTGGTTTTATAGCGCTCCGCCCAGGAAATTCGTTTTGTGCTGAGATTCCGGAGGTCTTTTCCGTCAATACAGAGGATATTGACTTGTGGAACATGAAAACCACAAAGCTTTGGGGCTTACAGTATGACTGTCCGCACCGTCATTGTGAAAAATCATCGAGCCAAGCGGAACGATTCTGTGGTAATCTGTTGAGTGAGTGACCAATACACGGGTTTCAATCCTTGTTGCTACGGCCGTAAAGGGCGTACAGGTGGATGTCGGGTGCGATTTCTGAAGAGGTTGTTGTCCACTACAAGGTACTTTTTACTTCACCGAAAAATTTCCTGATTTGAGAAGTTGAAAGCGACTGATTTATTGCTTAATTTTCTGAATGAGTTGGATCAAACGCATCGGCTTTCTTACCGCCTTTATTATTCCATTGTTAACCATGTTTGGCTTCTATCTGGGCGGCTGGTGGAATTATGCTGCGGTGGTTTTTATTTTCGTTGTGATGCCGTTGGCGGATTATCTCGTTGGAGATGATCCTGAAAACATGTCGGACCAAGAAGCCGTGGTAATAGCAGAGCAATTTTACTACCGATTCATCACCTATGTTTGGGCCATTTTTCAGCTCGCTTTTATCATTTGGGGGGTAATTGTTCTGGCGCAAATGAAGCTAGCGGTTTACGAATGGATTGGCTTTGTCACCAGCGTGGCACTCGTTACAGGTGGCATAGGCATTACAGTAGCACATGAGCTTGGACATAAGAAATCAAAAGTGGAGCGCTTTTACGCGAAACTTATTTTAATGACCGTCTGCTATATGCATTTCTATATCGAACACAATAAGGGGCATCATGTGCATGTGGCTACTCCGCTAGATCCTGCCACAAGTAGAAAAGGGGAGCATTTTTATAAGTTTTGGGTCAGGTCGGTAGTGGGCAGTTATTTCGGGGCTTGGAAAATTGAATTGGCAGGTTTGAAAAGAAAGGGCTTAGGCTTTTGGTCGGTTGAGAACAATATGATTTGGTTCACGCTAATGCCATTACTTTTTGCTGCCGTACTTACCACTGGGATTAGCCTTTGGCAAGGTCGATTGGTTTGGGAAGTGCCTGTCTTCTTTTTTGCACAATCAATTTTAGCCTTTAGTCTTTTAGAAATTGTGAATTACATTGAGCATTACGGAATCATAAGAAAAGAAATTGCCCCAGGTAAATACGAGCGGGTGAATCCAATGCACTCATGGAATTCGAATCATCGTTTGAGTAATTTCTTTTTGTTTCAGTTGCAAAGGCATTCAGATCATCATGCCAATGCCATCAAGCGTTACCAAGTACTGAAGCACTATACTGAATCCCCACAATTGCCTTCGGGCTATCCCGCCATGATTATGTTGGCTGCTTTTCCACCTTTATGGTTCAAGTGGATGAATCCTAAACTCAAAGACTGGGAGAAGAAGGTGTATTTAAAAAAAGAGGGATAACCACATACTTAAATGGAGGGCTTAATAGGAGGGATAATGTGCTTTTGATCTGTCCGTTTAGCGTGATTTTTCCGTTGAATATTCCCTACCATATTGGCCACTCTATCATGAGAGAGGAGGCGGGGCAAAAAGGCGCTGAGTTTATTCCAAATGCCTGGTACAGCCACTACTCTTCCTTTTAAAACGCTATCGTAAGCAAATTGAGCTACATATTCTGCCGAGGCCATATTGAATTTAATACTAGGATCATCATTACCATTTGCTTTTGCAAAACCTGTTTTTGTCATGCCTGGGCAAAGTACAGAAACCTTGATGCCAGTCGCCTTCAGTTCATTGGCCAATGCTTGACTAAAGAGTAATAGATACGCTTTTGAGGCATGGTAGGTGCTCATTAACGGGCCTGGGACAAAGGCGGCAACAGAGGCATTATTCAAGATGTGACCCCTCTTTCTGGCGATCATGCCTGGCAAGAGTAATTTAATCAGGTGACTACTGGTAACAATGTGTACGTTCAACATGGCTTCGTCTTTCACCCAATCAGTTTCTGCGAAATGCCCGAAATTACCAAAACCCGCATTGTTAAAGAGAATGTCAATGGTCAGATTCAATTCAGTTAAGTGGTCAAATATTTTGGTGGCGATATTCCTTTCAGCCAAATCACAGACGAAGAGTTCAAATTGGGCAGCTGGATAGAGCAGAAGAAGTTCAGTTTTTTTATGGTTTAAGGCCTCAGCATTAACATCGATAAGTAAAAGGGCATAACCGTTTTTTGCGGCAATTTTGGCAAACTCAAAGCCAATGCCACCTGCGGCACCAGTAATCAAAGCGGTAGAAGTCATAGCGTGATAGTGGCTTTTCTATTCAAGCCTATTTGAGGCTAATTTACATAAGATGGATGAATTCTTAAAATCGAGGATTGAACCCATCAGGTGAAGTACAAAAAAAGAGTCGTAAATTTTTTACGACTCTTAAAAACAAACTATACTTATCAACAACTAAATATACCTCACTAACTGATTTCTTGTTATTGTATTACCAGGTTAAAAGAGACATTGATGTCAGTTTCTCCTCCGGCATTAGTTGGGTCTCCGTCAGCGACACCTTGGGCTGTTTTTACAGGTTCATGGATGAGCGATATTTCAAGCGTGCCTGTACTTGCAGCTCCGATATTCACAAAGCCTAATAACCCTAATGGTAAATCATTAGCATCCTTGTCGCTGTACAGGTAGTTGAAATTTAATCCGCTGCTAGGCACAAAGAAAACCTGATGTTCATCCGATTCTTCACTCACTTCTTCAGTAATGTTTTCTGCGGGACTCTCGGTTTCATTCAGGAAAGTTACGACTACACTATAACTTCTATTGGCTTGTAGGGTAACGGGGTCTGTGATTACTGGATCGTTACCCCCTGGTCCGTCTAAATCGGTGAAGGTAGCGACAATCGTTTCGTTACTATCGCCTCTGTCAACGAAAGTTACCGTGAGGGTTGTGATCAATTCCTCTTCATTAACTGGTTCAGGATCGTCTGAATCACAACCTATGATTGTGATAAAGGCAAATAAGAGGATTACAAAGGATGGAAATTTACTGATGTTCTTCATGTGCTATTTTTGGCGTTAATATTTATGCAACAATAGTGCATATGCAACAGTGTTGCAAGTCTTGTGGCATGTTTTTATTTAATTTCTGATTGTCGGCTACTAGATTCTCTAAATGGCCAGTTTAGCCTTTACGCAGACTTGAAGTAAAGCTTTACTATTTTTGAATACTCAGTGTCATTTAATTTTCTCTTGCCTAGAAAGGGAAGGTTTATGGTTCAATTATATTTGAAAAACTGCCAATTGAAGGAAGGAGTGAGTGTCCTATTGAAGGACACTCACTTTAGCTTTATTCAGATCAGAAGAGGGGGGGGGTGAGAATGTGCCAAGTGGTAATTATCAATGGCAAGCTTCTTTTGTTGGGTTCAACAACATTCCTCAACGAATTGCAGTGATTGCTGGGCAAAATTTAGAATTAGCCATCGAAATGACTGAGGACGAGCGGCTTTTAGATGATGTGGTGGTTTCGGCTACTATGAAAGAGGTAAGTAGACTCAACAGTCCAGTAGCTGTGGAGGTGTATTCTGCTGAATTCTTTAAGGTTCACCCAGCACCCTCAGTATTCGAATCGTTGCAGAATGGTTTTTAATAAAGGCGATATGCACATTAACAGATTAGAAGGCCCATACACCATGATGCGGATAGACGGAATGCCGATTGTAAGTGGGCTATTTACCGTTTATGGACTTATCGGAATTCCTCAAGCGATGATCGAAAGGGGTGAAGTCATTAAAGGACCCGCCTCAACCTTTTATGGTGCTGAAGCTGTAAGAGGTTTGATTAATCTAATTACTTAGATACCAAAATATGCACCGCTCTCCTTCGCTGATTCGTTCGCTAGTGGTTGGGGTGAAGTCAATACAGAAGGGGCTAGGCTAAAGGCCGGTGATAAGGCAGGCGGGCTGCTGGGGGTAAATTACTTCCTCTACCCAAACCCAAATGCGCTAACTTTTGATCCAACTGATATGTTTGCACCCAACCAAGTCATATCAGGCTTTTTTTGGGATAAGAGTTGAATTGAAATAAAAAAAGGCTACCCAATGGGTAGCCTTTTAAATTTATTCATCCTATTGGTTTAGTTCAAATGCTTTTGAACCGGCACATAAGGTAAGTCAAATGCTTCAGAAACGGCTTTATAAACCACATCTCCTTCAATAACATTCAAACCTAATTCTAATTCTTTGTTGTCTCTACAGGCTTGTTTCCATCCCTTGTTCGCCAATTGAATTGCATAAGGTAAAGTTGCGTTAGTCAATGCGATGGTAGAAGTATAAGGTACAGCACCTGGCATGTTCGCTACGCAGTAATGAACGATATCATCAATGATGAAAGTTGGGTTTTCATGCGTAGTGGGTCTGCATGTTTCGATGCAACCTCCTTGATCAACAGCAACGTCAACTAAAACAGTACCTGGTTGCATATCTTTCAACATATCACGCGTAATCAAATTGGGTGCTTTTGCACCAGGGATAAGTACAGCTCCAATGATCAAATCCATGATAGGAAGTAGCTCTCTGATGTTTACTTCATTTGAATACCTGGTGATCACATTTGGAGGCATGATATCGTTCAAATAACGCAAACGATCTAGATTGACATCCATAATAGTCACCTGAGCACCTAAACCAGCAGCCATTTTTGCAGCTTGGGTTCCAACAACTCCACCACCAAGAACAAGTACTCTTCCTGGGCTAACGCCTGGTACACCTCCTAAAAGTATACCTTTTCCTTTAATCGGTTTTTCAAGATACTTAGCGCCTTGCTGAGTTGCCATTCTGCCAGCTACCTCAGACATTGGAACTAACAATGGTAAAGACCTATCTGCTTTTTCAACGGTTTCATAAGCCAAACAAATAGACTTATTAGCAATCATTGCATTAGTTAAAGGCTCGTATGAAGCAAAGTGGAAGTAAGTGAAAAGTAATTGGCCTTCTTTGATCAAGCTATACTCTTGTTCAATCGGTTCTTTTACCTTCATGATCATTTCGGCAATGCCGTAGATCTCTTCTATGGTAGGTAAAATATTAGCACCAATTTTTTCGTAAAACTCATCTGGGAAACCACTATTGAATCCAGCATTGTGCTGTACATAAACAGTATGTCCTCTTTTGATGAGCTCTAAAGCACCTCCGGGGGTTAAAGCCACCCTGTTCTCATTGTTTTTAATTTCTATAGGTACGCCAACAATCATGTTCTCGAATTTTGATTAACGCAGCAAATATAGTAACCACGTCTTCAAACGATTGCAATCTGTGAAAAAAAACATTTCTCATTTATGAAGAACATTATTTGGCGAGTGATAAGAATGTGAAGTCTTCATGTTTGTGAAGAAAGTTTTTTCAAAATAAAATATCGTTTAATTGAATATAACAAAATCAGCCTATATGAATTATTGATAATAAAAAATTATATTCTGTTTTCCTTCTTTAGGAATAGGCTTGACCAAATTTGATTCGTGTGTAATAAATACTATTTTTGCTAGTATACAGATAAAATAGCCGCCCAAAACTTTAAAGCAAAGGACATCATGAGAGCTACCAAAACAGATAATAAAATCAACATTGAAGTAGAGGAAATTCTGAACGACTATCTATTGGCATGCGAAAGCAGAGAAGCCAGCTTAATGGGTCGTAAAGAGGTTTTCATGGGCAAGGCCAAGTTTGGGATTTTTGGTGATGGCAAAGAGCTCGCCCAACTGGCCATGGCAAAGGCTTTTAAGAATGGGGATTTTAGATCTGGCTATTATCGCGATCAGACTTTTATGTTGGCGATTGGCCAGTTAACCATACAAGAGTATTTCGCTCAGTTGTATGCACATACCAGCATAGAGGCAGAACCATCGACAGGTGGACGTTCAATGAATGGCCATTTTGGTAACCGACTTTTAGACAATGAAGGCAACTGGAAGCCACAAACTTCGATGAAGAATTCAAGTGCCGATATTTCTCCTACTGCTGGTCAAATGCCAAGGCTTGTAGGTTTGGCCTATGCTTCTAAGCTTTACCGACAGAATAAAGCACTTCACGAATTCACAGATTTCTCTATCGAAGGCAATGAAGTCGCTTTTGGTACCATTGGTAATGCCTCAACTTCAGAAGG
>JBLIES010000184.1:0-6984 GCA_047633135.1 Roseivirga sp. | reverse complement strand
ATAACGTCCAATGATAGCCCAATTTGAGCTGCAGCAATTGTCAAACCCATTCGAGTGGTAAGAAGTACCCCACCAGCCAAGGCCTTTTTCAGGCCAAACAACTTAATCATGATTAAAGCTGGAATTAACTGGGTAACGAAAAATCCAACCATTAATGTGACAATGAAAGGAATGGATTCTTGAAATTGTGTCAGGGCTGAGAGATCTAAGTTCACCCCCACCATAATAAAGAAAATGGGAATGAAGAACCCATAACTCATTCCATCCAGTTTAAACAACAAAGCCGATCGGTCTTTTACAACAAATAGGCTCAGTAGCGTTCCCGCAAAAAAGGCTCCCATGGCGAGTTCCGTTCCAATTAAATGAGCGATAATCACAAAAAAGAAGAGCAGTGCAACGGCACCTCTTACCCTGATTTGACTAGCAGCATGTTCCAACCTGTAAAGCAACTGTTGAAAGCCTCGCACTTTCATGAGTCGTTTTCCTAGCCAGTAAACGACAATGAAAACAATGAAAATAACGGAGAATAGAAGCAGTTCTACCTGAAAACCTTTTTTAAGAATCCCTGAGTAGATGGAAATCAGAATAATACTCATTACCGTAGCTATGGCACCTTCCATTAAAAGAATTTGCCCGAATTTACGTTTCAGTTCACCTTCTGCTTTGAGTATGGGAACTGTAATGCTCAGTGCTACGGTGGGCAATAAGAACATGTAAAAGACGATGTCCACGTCCATGAATTGGTTCATTAACCAAGCAAAAGGCAGCGAAAGCAATAAGGAGCCAAAGTAGATAAAAAGAGCAACCAGCAGTGAATTGCTCAGCAAGTCAATCATTTTGACTTTACCTTTGGGGAAAGACGCAATTATTTTGTTAACGTCTATTTCCATTCCAGCTAAAAAAATAAGGAACAGAAAGCCCGTCTGCGCCAAAAAGGCCGTTATAGCGGTTTCTTCTATCCAGCCCAAAAGGAATGGGCCGACCAAAACACCCATCAAAATTTCAACTATAACTGAGGGTACTTTAGATATTTCAAGTCTGGAGAGGACCAAAGGCACCAGCCATGCAATGCACATAATGATAAAGACAGGCCAGTATTGTAGGTCGCTCATATAATTGATAAATAGTTTGCTATAAGCCTAAAATAGGGTTTATAAAGAACTTTGTCTAGCCTTAATTTTAAAAAGGAATATTGAAAATCATTTTTTAATTTAAGCCTTGGTCTATTTCGCAATAGAAGTTTCGATTACAAATTCCGCATTAATGAACTCCGATATTCTCTCTTTTGAATAGTAGGTCTAAGTTTACTTTTGGGTGTACCTAAAGTATTTAAACTCTATTTCTTGTGATTTCCCCTCTTCTTCAATCACCACATAAAAGATGATGTGGTCTTCAGTGATTCGTTTTATGGTGAAGTCATTGAAATAAACGGCATCCTTCTCAATTTTAACCAATGGGAAGTCTTGAGTTTCGTCTTTTTCCTCCCAGCCTTTTAGCTTTCCATCGAAGTGTTTGAGTCTAAACATGATGGTTTCACCTTCTTGCACCATCTGACAGATTTCATAGAATTCTACTTTATCATCAACCACGAGTTTGAAGGAGCCCATCATGGAGTCTCCCAAAGGTGGGGACCATATTTCTTCTGTAATTCCACCAAAGGCTTCGCCACGCCAGTGCCCAGCTATCCATGCCACTTGATCTAATGATGCTTTTTGAGATGCGTTGTTACCTAAGCTGATGGTGTTCTGAGAAAAAAGGGGGAAAGACAAAGTCAGCAGAAAAAATAGGATTCGTTGTTTCATGGTTTCGATAAGTTTTGATAATCAAGTTAACACTTCAGAGACATTTTCTGACGATTCATCTGACTTCGATTAATAAAACATCACAGAGTTGGTTGTTTAGGCCGTTCAAGTCGGCATAAGTCTCCAAAAGCTCCGGTATAGAGTTTATCTAAAATCAGTAGCTCCTCAGGACATGATTATTTTAGCTTTTGGAGGGGTTCTCTTTGAATTAGGATGGAATTTTGATTATTAAGTTCCTTGTACCGAAGCTAGTGCTGTTTAATTTTATAATTTCAAGCTATGAAAACAAGGGAATGCCCATCCTGTGCGATGAATGTAGATGATAGCGCCAAGCATTGTCCAATTTGTCAATATGAGTTTACTCGACAGCCGAAGGGTTTTACTTGGATTGCGGCCCTGTTAATCATTGCCGTACTGCTCTGGATTATACTTTGATTAATACCTGAAGAGTCGGTCTTGGATTTTGATGAGCTTATTGTTGAGGTAAGTCATTTTTTTAATCCAATTGCCCCGATTATCGAACTCATAAAATGTTTTGTAACGATCTACAAAAGTACCTTTGAAAGTTCTTGATTCATATTCTACCAAATCTTGGTCAATGAATATTTGCTTAAAGCTAGAACGGTACGAAGTAGTGTCACCACCAGCAAAGTAGCCAGTGACTTCTACTCGCATGGAGTCTTTTTCTATGATTAAGAACTGCGACTTTGGTTTTTGATTAAAGCCATAGTCCATTTGTTGGCTAATAATTGAATCTTGTCGGTATTCATAGAGTACTCTACTTTGTAAGCGATTGCTATTATAGGTTAGTTTCTTTTCTTTCCTTCCCACAGTATCATAGAGGTAATCATAATGATTTATGCTCTGATTTTGATTCTCGGTGTAAGTATCATCCACGGGATCGTTAGATTCATTGTAATCTATGCTTCTGGTACTCTTTATTTTATTTTCGCCCCAATACTCATTGCGCGAAATCAATTGATTCTTTTCATTGAAATTCAATACCGTTTTAGCGTAAATCGTTGAGTCATTTCTCAAGCAGACTTCTTCTTTCGACCTATCATTGCTGTCGTAATTGTAATAAATCCAAGGGGTTTTCGCTTCATCTTGAAAATCGAAAAAAGAAAGGATTCTTGAAAGAGAGTCGAAGGTAAACCGCTTAATGATTTTTCTTTTAATTTCGAACTCAACCCTATCTATTCTGTTATTTTGTACGTGATATTGTTCAATAATAGGAGAGAGGGATAAATCAGCTGAATCTTTCATCAATTCACGAGACCGAATTGTAAAAGAAGAGGGTGAGCCTTTTAAGCTCTCTTTAATAAGTATTCGAGATAATTGTTCGGTAGGGAAAAAGTCGGTAGGATAGTCTTGCCCTCGCAATTGAGTAGACAAAAGAATAAAAAAAAGAATTAGGAAGTTTAGGTTTCTTTTCAAAATGGAAGACAATTCGTAATTCAATTATCTCCTAATATACGATCTGTTAATTAAAATCATAAGACTCTTGATAGAAGAGTCTTATGATTTATGTTGATCAGCGGTAATTAAGGATTGGTACTCGCTTTAATAGCCCACGGCAGTGTCGTCACCTCTAGGATCGGCCCCAGCTTCTAGAGAGCCATCTTTAAGAACAAGGATTGCATCTACTCGTCCTATACCACCCGTAATTCTAAACTTGTGACCCATGGCTTCTAACTTTTGGATAACGGCAGTATCAATCCCTTCTCTTTCCATAGTAATCATATCTGGCAACCATTGGTGATGGAACCTAGTTGCGTTTACCGCTTCTTGCATTCCCATACCAAAATCTACAACGTTGACAATGGTTTGAAAAACGGAAGTAATGATGGTGGAACCTCCTGGAGTTCCAACTACCATATAAAGCTGTCCGTTTTTAGTAACAATCGTTGGGGTCATAGAGCTAAGCATTCTCTTTGAGGGCTGTATGGCATTCGCTTCGCCACCTACTAAACCATACATATTCGGTACGCCTGGCTTAACACTAAAATCGTCCATTTCATTGTTCAAAAGGAAGCCTGCGCCACCCACAAACACTTTCGAACCCATACCACCATTCAAAGTGGTGGTCACCGAAACGGCATTACCCATTTCGTCAATCACAGAAAGGTGAGTGGTTTCCATGCTTTCGTTAGGTGCTGGCTTACCCGCATTTATGTTGGCGCTCAATGTTGCTTTATTTACATCGAAATCCTTCATTCTTGTTGCTAAGTAACCTTTCTCTAATAAACCGTTCGCTGGAACATCGAAAAAATCTGAGTCACCAAGATGGTCTGCTCTATCCGCATAAACTCTTCTTTCAGCTTCTACAATCAAATGAATTGCTTCTTTGCTGTGGAATATCATTTCTGAAAGTTGATACCCTTCTACAATCGTCAGTAATTGTGCAAGGGCAATTCCGCCACTAGATGGGGGAGGCATTGAAATAAACCCATACTCTCGATAATCACCTTCAACAGGGGTTCTCCAAGCCACTTCGTATTCTTCAAGATCAGCTGAGGAGATAATGCCTTTTCCTCGGGTCATCTCCTCCATTATTAATTTTGCTGTTTCTCCTTTATAGAAACCATCGCGCCCATTGTCTCTGATTCTTTCTAAAGTCTGAGCTAAATCAGGAATACGAACCGTATCGCCTTCTTTCCATTCTGTGTCCTCTTTTGCTATAAAGAAAGAGGGCATCACTGTATTGTATTCAATGAAAGACTCCCGATTACCATTTAAGCCGCTAGCTTCTCTATTCGTCAATTCCCAACCATTGGCAGCCAAATCAATTGCAGGCTGAACCAATAATGCCCAATCCAATTGACCATACTTTTTATGTGCAGCTTCTAATCCCGCAACCGTACCGGGCACACCTGCAGCTAAATGACCTCTGACGCTTAAGCCATCGATTACATTTCCATCTTCGTCCAAGTACATATCTCGGCTACCTGCTTGGGGTGCTCTTTCGCGATAGTCAAGGGCATCTGTAGTCCCATCTGCCATTCTGCTGATCATAAAGCCACCACCACCAATGTTTCCAGCGCCTGGATGCACAACAGCCAAGGCAAACTGAACAGCAATAGCCGCATCTACAGCATTCCCACCTTTTTTAAGAATATCCTTACCTACTTGAGAAGCCAAGGGATGAGCAGAAACTACCATGGCTTTTTGCCCAATCACACCTCTTTCAATCTCTCTTTCAGGTGCCTGGTCTGTTTGGCAAGCCATTAAGGCTAACATCAAAATGGCAATTGCTATATTCTTCATGTATGGTTGGTTTATTGCATGTTGATTTAAATGACTTATTTATCTCAAAGTAGTTTCGAAAAGTTTGAAGATTCGTTTATACTCATCAGTCCAACTTGAAGGAGTTGAAAACCCATGATTTTCAACAGGGTAGAGGGCCATTTCCCAGTTGTCCTTACCTAGCTCAATAAGTCTTTGGGCTAACCTTACCACATCTTGAAAATGCACATTGGTATCTACCATTCCATGAGCAATGAGTAGGTTACCTTGGAGGCCTTCAGCAAAATAAATCGGAGAGCTTCTTTTATATGCCTTAGGGTCTTCAGTTGGGGTATTAAGGATGTTGGCAGTATAACCATGGTTATAGTGAGCCCAATCAGTAACAGATCTTAAGGCTGCTCCCGAGGAAATAACGTCTGGGTGGTTAAACATGGCGAACAATGTGATGAAGCCACCATAAGAACCACCATACATACCAATTTTTTGAGGATCCACGCCTAATTCTTTCACCATATATTTTGCGCCATCGATATTGTCAGAAAGGTCTTTTCCTCCCATATGACGGTAAATACCCGTTCTCCAATCCCTGCCATAACCAGCGCTACCCCGATAGTCAATATCCATTACGGTGTATCCTTGAGCCATAAGCATGTTGTTGAACATGTATTCTCTCAAGTAGCTGCTCCATCCGTAATGTGCATTTTGTAAGTATCCAGCGCCATGAACAAAGATTACACCTGCACCATTTGAGTTGGCTGGTTTGTAAACTCTTGCATGCACCATTTCACCGTCTTCTGCTTTGAATGTGATGACTTCTGGCTTATGCCATGTGTAGTTTTTGAAACCGTCTTTTCGGCTTTCGGTCATTTGCTTCTTAGCTGCGCCAGCCTTGTTGTCTTGTATGTACAGTTCATCGGGTCTATCGATGTAGGAATAAAGTATGGCTAAACTCTTTTCATCAGGTGATAGGGTCACTTCATTATGACCATCCTCTGAAGTGATTTGTGTGATTTTACCACCCTTTACTGGCATTGAATAGAAATGACGAATACCTGGGTGCTTCATGTTAGCAGTAAAATACCAGGTTTTATTGTCCATTGATAATTGCGGGCTGTACACTTCGTACTTGCCTTTGGTCAATTGGGTGGAGACACCATTCGATAAATCATGGAGGTATAAATGGGAGTAACCTGTTTTCTCTGATTGGTAATAGATCGTTTTATTATCAGGAAGCATTCCTAATACGCCCGAGAATCCTTCGCTACCGATACCAGGTCCAGCAATCCAAGCTTCATCACGTTGACGGTCAATCGGAATTAGGTCACCTGACGATGGTAAAAGCCTAACGATCCACCTGTCTTTATTATCATTAGAACCAAAATGGACAACGGTGTATTTCCCATCTTTAGACCAAAGAATATCATTAGCAGAAACCTTTCTTGGCTCTTTTGCAAAGCTTTTATCGGGGTAATCTTTGATGTAGTCTGGTAAGTCAGAGATTCCATCTAATTTTTTTGAGTCGAGTATATAAACGCTATCGCCTTCAATGTTGTAAATACCAATTTCTCTGTGTGATTGCTCACCACCGACCTTTGATCTGGCGTTGATATCGGTCGTATAGCCACTTTGTGTTACGTAATTAGGTACAATTGTGGACTTAGCACCGTTCTCAGCATTTTTTCTAACGCTGAAGCTAACGTATTTGCCATCAGGGGAGAGTTGCAGGCCACTGATGTTGTCGAACTCGAATTCTGTTTTTCTTTTTTGAGACTGTTGAGCTAATCGCTGTCTAGCACCCGAAAATCTTCTGGGTCTGTTCTTTTGTTCTTGGAGTATTTCCGAAGTGGATAATTGGTCGTCAGAAAGCCATTTATCTTGGTCTCTATTCCCGTCTCTTGTGAATGAAGATCTAGATTGCTCTTCTTTATTAGATTCT
>JBLIES010000183.1:0-7052 GCA_047633135.1 Roseivirga sp. | reverse complement strand
GTCTCATAAAGATTGGCTGGCAGAATATTTTCAAGAAATCCAATGATTTCAGCATTGGTAAGCTCTGGAAAGAATGTTTGAATGAATGGAGTGAGTGTAAAAAGAAAAATAATAGCAGGGAAAATAGCCATTGTGAAACTAAACGCTACCCCATTGGCCCTGTCCAATATTTCATCATTGGACATTTTTGTAATAAAAATAACGATGGCGTCATAGAGACCGATCTTATCTTTGCCAAGCTTGATTTTTTGTAAAAAGGCGACAAGTCTGAGGTAGTGCTTATTCTTAAAAATAAGACTGAGGATCTTATTTTTCATTGAAGTAAGGTTTAAGCGTTTCAATCATTACTTTCGGAGCGCGAGTCAGCTTATTTGATTGCATATTAATGAAGACCAGTGAGGTATAGCCTTCATTGATAATTTCATTTCGTTGATTTCTTACTTCATAGTCGAAACGCATTCTGACTTTAGGTAATTCTTTGATTGATACTTTAATATCTAAAAGGTCATCGTACTTGGCAGGTGAATGATATTTACTATAATTTTCGTGAACAGGCATCATAATCCCATCTTGCTCGAGCTCAACATAGTTTAAACCAATTTGTCTAAGCGCTTCTACCCGAGCTACTTCATAATACATAGCATAGTTACCGTAATAGACATAAGCCATTTGATCGGTTTCGGCATATCGCACTCTTATTTGACAGTTGGCTGTAAACATTGATTATCTGTAAATACTACGTTCGTTTAATGCTTTTTGGAAAAGTGACGCGTTTTTATTGTGCTCGGTAAGCGTTTTGGCAAAGCGATGGTAACCTGAGAAATCCTCCTTAGCGCACATGTATATATAGTTATGGTTTTCGAAGTTTAACACCGCGTCAATAGAACTGATGGTGGGTAAGTTAATTGGCCCAGGAGGAAGGCCTCTATTCAGGTAAGTGTTATAAGGGCTTTTTACTTTTTTGTATTCATTTAAAACTCTCTGAATTGTAAAATCACCTAGTGCATAAATCAATGTTGGGTCGGCTTGAAGAGGTATGTTTCTGTTCAGTCTATTCAAATAAAGCCCAGCAATGGTAGGCCTTTCATCATTTTTGACACTTTCTGCCTGTACAATGGAGGCTAAAATAGACACTTCGATGGGCGTCATTTTTAATTCCTTTGCTTTTGCTTTGCGTTTAGTAGTCCAAAATTTATCATGCTCTTGCGCCATTTTTGAAAAAAGCTCAGTAGCCGTTAGCGTCCAGTACACTTCGTAAGTATTCGGTAAGAAAAGAGTCATTACGCTTTCTGAATTTACTCCGTACTGAGTCAGGAAATTATTGTCTTCAAGCAAGGCAAGAAATTCAGTCGGCTCAATACCAGTATTCTCAGTTATTTTCTCTGCTAGGTCAAGCTTAAGCCGCACATTATTGAAAGTTATCCGTACCGGAACTTGATCCCCTGACCTCAGCATTCTAACTGCCGCTAGATTGGACATTCCTTTTTTTAACTGATAGAGACCTGGTTTGACTAATTCTTGGTAGCCCAGTACCTTCGCCACAAAGCTGAATGAAATGACATCGTTGATAATAAAGTCATCATAAAACTTATTCCTAACATCATCGAAGGTGTCCTCCTTTAAGATCAGGATAGTTTGGTTTTCCTTATCAAGCAGGATATTGGCGCCATAGAATACTTGATAAAAGTAAAAGCTGAATGACGTCAGGAGTACCGAGGCTACTATCATGCCGAGCATGAAAATCTTTCTTTTCTTCATTTGATCACAAAAATAGGCTTTTTGTCCTAACTTCGATTTGTAAAATTGATTTGAATGCAAGCCGAGTTAATTCGCCTTTATGAGGAAAACCCTGAACCTTCTAAAATTGACCATATAGTCAAGGTTTTAAGAGCGGGTGGAGTAATTATTTATCCAACAGACACCGTTTATGGTATTGGCTGCGATTTCTCTAATAACAAGGCTGTGCAGCGTGTTTGCCAGATTAATGAGGTAAAACCGCAGAACTTGTCTTTTATTTGTTACGACTTAAGTGAGATTTCTGCTTATGTAAAGCAGTTGAATACACCCATCTTTAAAGTCATGAAGAAGGCCCTTCCAGGCCCATTTACTTTTATTTTGAATTCAAATAGTTTGGTACCTAAGATATTAAATGCTAAGAAAAAGACGGTAGGTATCCGGATTCCTAATAATAATATTCCTCGTTTGATAGTAAAAGAACTAGGTAACCCAATTATCACCTCATCAATTCATGATGAAGACGGTTTGATCGAATACTCTACCGATCCCAGCCTGATATTCGATAAATATCAAAACTTGGTAGATATTGTGATTGACGGTGGCTACGGTGGTAATGTCGCCTCCACGGTAATTGATTGCTCTAACGATGAATTCGATGTGGTGAGAGAAGGCTTGGGAGATATACAGCTTTATTTATAATGGATTCTATACTCATTGAATCTCAGTACTTTCCATCAGTGGCTTATTTCACGGCCATCTATCATGCGAAAAAGGTAGTGATAGAGTCTCATGAATGGTTCGAGAAAAGGTCTTATAGAAATAGGTGTACAATTTTGGCTGCTAACGGTACTCTTGACCTAACAGTACCAGTGCACGGTGCTAATAAAGGGCATTTAACAAATTGTTTGAAAATAGATATACATGAAAAATGGGCTAATAATCATTGGAGGGCAATTCAATCAGCCTATGGTAAATCCCCTTTTTTTGATTTTTATTCTGACAACTTCAAAGATGTTTTACAGTCAAATGAGCATAATCTATTCAACTTAAATCAAAAACTACTGTCAATCTGTCTGAGATGCCTTCAAATTGACACGAAGATTGAGATGAGTTCGGATTATATTAAAAGCCCTGAAAAACCGATAGTAGACCTTCGCAGTGTAATACACCCGAGAAAGCCCATTTCTAGCCTAAATTGGTTTAATCCCCAACCTTATCAGCAAATCTTTGGCAGTAACTTTGTTTCAAACGTCAGCATCTTAGATCTTTTGTTCTGCTCAGGACCTGAGGCATTAATGGTTTTGAAGCAATCAATTGTTAATGTTAGAGAACAAATAATCTAATCAAAGCGTTTTAAAATAGATCACTACTAGAAACTTAGTATATTGATCTGTACTTTAAATAGTTATTAGAATAAGCCAGTCAGAAAGGAATAAATGGAAGCTAAATTTTCGAATAGAGTAAAGGAAGTAATTTCTCTTAGCCGTGAGGAAGCCTTGAGATTAGGCCATGACTACATCGGTACCGAGCATCTTTTGCTCGGAATGATAAGAGAAGGAGAAGGCGTTGCAGTGAGTATACTTAAGAAATTAGGTACCTCATTGGAAGAATTACGCGAATCAGTTGAACGAGCCACAAAAGGTACCGCCAATCATAATGTTAAAAACTTGGCGAATATTCCTTTAACAAGGCAATCAGAAAAGGTGCTTAAAATCACTTATCTGGAAGCGAAAATCTTCAAAAGTCAACTGATTGGGACGGAGCATTTATTACTGTCTATCTTAAGAGATGAGGATAATATTGCTACCCAGATATTGGAAAAATTTGATGTTAACTACGAAGTTGTAAAAGAAATGCTTGAGTACCAAACTGATAATGATACGCCTTTGGCATCTTCAGACACGGATGATTCTGATGAAGAATCTTCTAAAATGTTCGGTGGTAGTTCTGGTGGTACACCAGATAAACCAGGGAATAAAGGAACTGAAAAATCAAGAACTCCCGTACTAGATAACTTTGGGCGCGACTTAACCAAGTATGCCGAAGAGGATAAGCTAGATCCAATAATTGGTCGAGAAAAAGAGATTGAAAGAGTTGCTCAAATCCTGAGTAGACGTAAGAAAAACAACCCAATTCTTATTGGAGAACCAGGGGTTGGTAAATCTGCCATTGCAGAAGGCTTAGCTTTAAGAATTATTCAAAAGAAGGTGTCTAGAGTTTTATTCAATAAGCGAGTAGTCACTCTTGACTTGGCTTCTTTAGTCGCTGGTACCAAATACAGAGGCCAGTTTGAGGAGAGAATGAAAGCCGTTATGAACGAGCTAGAAAAGTCTCCTGAAGTGATTTTATTCATTGATGAGCTGCATACAATAGTTGGAGCGGGTGGTGCATCTGGTTCTTTAGATGCTTCGAATATGTTTAAGCCAGCCCTAGCGAGAGGCGAGATACAATGTATTGGAGCAACGACTTTAGATGAGTATAGACAATATATCGAGAAGGACGGAGCCTTAGCGAGACGTTTTCAACAAGTGATGGTTGATCCTACAACAGTTGAGGAGACGATTCAAATTCTTGCAAATATCAAGGATAAGTACGAAGAACATCATCATGTTAATTACACTCCAGAGGCAATCAATGCTTGTGTAAAGTTGTCTGATAGATACATATCTGATCGTTTCTTACCTGATAAGGCCATAGACGTCTTGGACGAATCTGGCGCTCGTGTGCACATTAACAATATTCATGTACCTGATGAAATCATCACGTTTGAAGCAGCAATCGAGGATATTAAAAAGGAGAAGAACAGAGTTGTAAAGAGTCAGAAATACGAAGAGGCAGCTCAGTTGAGGGATAAGGAAAAGAAACTTATTGACCAATTAGACAGAGCAAAATCTAAGTGGGAAGAAGAAAGTAAGGCAAAAAGATACACGGTTGATGAAGAGAATGTAGCTGAAGTTATCGCAATGATGACGGGTATCCCAACAAAGCGAATCGCTCAAAAAGAGCAGTCGAAGCTTATTGGAATGGGAGACCAGCTGAGAACTCGGGTTGTAGGGCAAGATGAGGCAATTGAAAAATTGACAAAAGCCATTCAACGTACGAGAGTGGGTTTAAAAGACCCAACAAAGCCGATTGGTTCGTTCGTATTCTTGGGTCCTACTGGTGTTGGTAAAACTGAATTAGCCAAAGAGCTTTCTACCTATCTTTTCGATAAAGAGGACTCTATCATAAGAATAGACATGAGTGAGTATATGGAGAAATTCTCTGTGTCTCGTCTGGTTGGAGCGCCTCCAGGCTATGTTGGTTATGAAGAGGGAGGTCAGCTTACCGAAAAGGTGAGAAGAAAGCCTTATTCAGTAGTGCTTCTTGATGAGATTGAAAAAGCTCATCCCGATGTTTTTAATATTTTATTGCAAGTGCTGGATGACGGTATTTTAACTGATGGCTTAGGTCGTAGAGTTGATTTTAGAAATACCATAATCATTATGACTTCCAATATTGGTGTCAGGGATTTGAAAGACTTCGGTGCAGGAATCGGTTTCAATACTGAAACTAGAAAAGAGAACGAGGATAATGTAATAAAAGACACGATCAAACGGGCATTGAAGAAAACTTTTAGTCCTGAATTCCTAAACCGATTAGACGATGTAATCATTTTCAACTCGTTGGGAAGAGAAGACATCCATAAAATCATTGACATTACACTCAAAAAGTTATTGTCTAGAGTTGAGGAAATGGGTTATAAAGTTGACTTGACTGAAAAGGCAAAGGATTTTCTATCAGAAAAGGGCTTTGATCCTCAGTATGGTGCACGACCATTGAACAGAGCAGTCCAGAAATATTTGGAAGATCAAATTGCTGAAGAGATTCTGAAAGGTGTGATCAATGAAGGCGATACCATACTGGCAGACCATGAAAAAGGAGCTGAGGTTCTGACTTTAAAAGTCAAGAAGAAAAGAGTAAGCAAAAAGAAAGAAGAAGGTCCGAAAGAATAACAAGACCTGCTTTTCAAACATATCAAAACCCCGACCATTGGTTGGGGTTTTGTATTTATTATCGCAAAGCCCTTGTGAATTTTTAAGATTGAAATATATACCGATTGATTATATTAATGCTTCAGTTACCACTTGTGGAATTATAGTGGTGTTGGACTAACGTTGGTTATCGATTATGAAAAATTACTTAGTTTGGAAAATTTTAGGTGTAGTGCCTTTTATTGTTGTTTTTTCCCTTTGGCAGTTGGGTGGGTATTCAATTTGGGTCTTTGTGATCTATGGTTTTATCGATTGGTTATTTTTACGGCCTGCGCTGAATGTTTGGATATTGAGGAAGTTGGGCGTTAACGATAAGTTCAGCTTATGGCAACGTTTGACATTAGGCTACACACATGCAAAAACCTTGTGGGGTCTAGGGAAAAGCTCAAATTAAGGAATAGAATATCAGAATTCTTCAGCAGATTTATGTGCTAAAACCCTAGCTTCGGTTTGAGTTTTATTTAATTATTTTAGACTTATGAAAAATTTCACAATCTGGAAATTGTTAGGTTATGCTCCTATATTCATTGTATGTTTACTATGGCAGTTGGGTTGGTATTCAATTTGGGTAGTGGTAATCTTCGGTTTTATTGATTGGTTATTTCTATTGCCTGCGCTGAATGTTTGGAGATTGAGGAAGTTGGGCGTTAACGATAAGTTCAGCTTATGGCAACGTTTGATTCTAAATTTTACTCATACAAAAATTTTATGGGGTGTAGGTAAGGGCTCAGATTAAGACAGAGAATACTTAAATATTTTGCAAACTATTGGCGTACTAAAACCCTAGCCTCGGCTGGGGTTTTCTTTTATACGCTGGGCCAAAAAAAGAAAAGGAGTCCCGTGTGAACTCCTTATCAACCAAAACATAAATTGTGTGTCATTAACGCATCACGAATGGATCCGAGAATTTCTCATCAGTAACGAACGCTGCATCCGTTAGTGTATTCAAAAAGGATACTAATGCATCAATTTCTTGATTATTTAAGTTCATCCGCAGTGGTTGCCCATTTTGCCCTCTCAATCGGTTATCTAACGTAGGACTGTTTTGAATGCCATTGTTATAGAATTGTACTACTTCTCGGAGGGTAGTAAATCTACCATCGTGCATATATGGAGTGGTAAGTGCTATATTTCTCAGAGAGTTTGTTTTGAACCTACCTCTGTCCTGATTGTTTCCATTCGCTCCACCAACGCCTTCATCTGTAATCATGGCGTCTAAACCATTGTTTCTTGCTTGATCTCCTGAAAAAGTTGCGGTCTCATGGCAATTGCTACATTGGG
>JBLIES010000182.1:0-7091 GCA_047633135.1 Roseivirga sp. | reverse complement strand
AAAGGCAAACCCTTAAGAAACTAAAATCGATCGTTAAAAAATTAGTCCGACTTCTGATGTCGGACTCCTAAAATCTAAAAATATGGACGCATATATAGTTGCAGGATATAGAACAGCCGTGGGACGTGGCAAGCGTAGTGTGCTTAAAAGTGTACGCTCAGATGACATGGCTGCCGAAGTTATTAAACACTTAGTAAGTCAAGTAGCCAATTTTGACCCAACTAGAGTTGATGACCTCATTGTTGGAAATGCTGTTCCCGAGGCGGAACAAGGAATGCAAATGGGAAGAATGATTTCTCTACTTGCATTGCCTATTGGTGTTCCTGGCGTGACCGTTAATCGTTATTGTGGGTCAGGTTTAGAAGCGATTGCCTTAGCGTCAGCAAGAATTCATGCGGGAACCGCAGATTGTATTATTGCTGGTGGAACCGAGTCGATGAGTCAAGTACCAGTAATGGGGTATAAAACCGCATTAAATTACAAACTGGCAACAGAACATAAAGATTACTACCTAAGCATGGGTTTAACAGCCGAGGAGGTAGGTAAAGAATACGGTATCAACAGAGAACAGTCAGATCAATTTGCTTTTGAATCACATCAGAAAGCAGTGAAAGCACAAGCGGAAGGTAAATTTGATGCTGAGATTGTTCCGATTAAAGTAACCGAGAAGTTCGTAGACGCTGATGGAAAAATGACCGAAAAGTCGTTTACTGTTGACAAGGACGAAGGCCCTAGGGCTGACACTTCAATGGATGTATTGGCTAATTTAAGGCCAGTTTTTTCACAAGGCGGACAAGTGACAGCAGGTAACTCTTCTCCAGTTTCTGACGGAGCATCATTCGTGATGGTGATGTCAGAGAAAATGGTGAAGGAGCTAAAGCTAGAGCCAATTGCAAGAATGGTGACTTACGCTGCGGTGGGCGTGCATCCTAGAATTATGGGAATTGGCCCTGTAGATGCGGTGCCAAAGGCTTTGAAACAGGCAGGTTTGAAACAATCAGATTTAGATCTTATTGAATTGAACGAGGCTTTCGGAGCACAATCATTGGCAGTAATCAAGGAATTAGATTTAGATAGATCAATTCTAAATGTAAACGGAGGAGCAATCGCTTTGGGTCATCCACTCGGATGTTCAGGCGCTAAGCTTTCAGTGCAGCTTTTCAATGAAATGAGAAGAAGGGGCAATGCTAAATACGGAATGGTAACCGCTTGCGTAGGTGGTGGTCAAGGTGTTGCAGGTATTTATGAGTTTTTAAAATAAGAAAATTAAAATTAAAGCGATATGTCAACTGCGGTAGAAAACAAATCATCAATTCAAGGAGGAGAGTTCCTGATTAGAGAAACAAGTGCTCATGAAGTTTTCATTCCTGAAGAATTCAGCGAAGAGCAAAAAATGATGGCGCAAGCCTGTAGCGATTTTATCGATACGGAGATCACGCCAAATGCTGCCAGAATTGATAGCATGAAAGAACCAGACCTAGTTCCTGCCATATTCAAAAAAGCGGGTGAATTAGGCCTACTGGGTATTACAGTACCTGAACAGTACGGAGGCTTAGGCATGAGTTTCAATACGAGCATGTTGATGGCTGATATTATTGGAGCAGCAGGTTCGTTTTCTACCACTTATGGCGCGCATACAGGAATTGGTACTTTACCAATTCTCTATTACGGAGACGAAGCTCAAAAGAGCAAGTACCTGCCTAAGCTTGCCTCTGGCGAATGGGCTGCATGCTATTGCTTAACTGAGCCCGATGCTGGTTCTGATGCCAATTCAGGAAAAACCAAAGCAGTACTGTCAGCTGATGGTAAGCATTATAATATCACGGGTCAAAAAATGTGGATCTCGAATGCCGGATTTGCTGACCTATTTATCGTTTTCGCAAAAATTGAAGATGATAAAAACTTAACAGCGTTTATTATTGAGAAAGGTTTCGGTGGAATCACCATGAACGATGAAGAGAAAAAACTAGGCATCAAAGGTTCTTCAACGCGTCAGGTATTCTTCAATGATTGCCCGGTGCCAGTGGAGAACATGCTCTCAGACAGACAAAACGGTTTCAAAATTGCGGTGAATATTTTGAATATTGGTCGTGTGAAATTGGGTGCTGGTGTACTTGGTGGTTGTAGAACAGTTATTTCTCATGCAACTCAATATTCTAATGAGCGCAAGCAATTTGGTGTTTCTATTTCAAGCTTTGGAGCGATCAAAAGCAAATTGGCTGAAATGGCGACTCAGACTTATGTAACTGAATCTTTAGATTATCGCGCTGGCCAAAACATTGAAGATAAAATCAATGATTTAATTGCTGACGGAATGGATGAGGCTACAGCAAAACTAAAGGGAGTTGAGCTTTTTGCAATTGAATGTGCTATTTCTAAAATCCACAGTTCAGAAGTATTGGATTACGTAGTAGACCAAGGCGTTCAGGTATATGGTGGAATGGGCTATTCTGCAGATGCACCAATGGAACGTGCTTATCGTGATGCTCGTATTGCAAGAATTTATGAAGGTACCAACGAGATCAACCGCATGTTGATGATTGGTATGCTTTTGAAAAGAGCAATGAAAGGGGAGCTGAATATCTTCGAACCCGCTATGGCAGTATCTAAAGAGTTAACTTCGGTACCTTCTTTCGATTCAATTGATAAATCGGTGCTTTTCAATGCTGAAAAAGAGGTACTTAAAAACCTGAAGAAAACATTCTTAATGGTAGCCGGAAAAGCAGCATTGGCATTGCAAGATAAAATCGAAGAGGAGCAAGAGATAATGATGAACCTTGCCGATATTTTGATTGAAATCTACGCATTAGAATCTGCCATGTTAAGAACCGAGAAATTGGTGGGCATCAGAGGCGAAGTAGCTTGTGCGGATTATATCGCTATGACTCAGATTTATATGTCTGTCGCTGTGGATAGAGTAGGCGTAGCTGCGAAAGAGGCCATTGCAAGTTTCACTAAAGGCGATGAGCAGAAAGTGATGTTGATGGGTTTAAAGCGATTCACTAAAATGGATTTAGTCAACACGAAAGAGCTAAGAAGACAAGTGGCCGATACTATGATCGCGAAAGGCAAGTATCCTTACTTCTTCGCTTAATAAGGAATCTAATTCCTGCTGAGCAGTCACACAATAAAATTAAAAGCCAACTCAGTAATCGGTTGGCTTTTTTGATATTACTCTTTCTTTTCAAAATGCGTATGAGTACCTATCCATTTTAGAGGGAGTGGTTTATAAGATTTTATTAACAACCCGTTCACTAAACTGCTCACATGTTAAGTCATTTCGCAGCAATTCTTTCAGGCAAGCCAAACCATATTCCAAAATTAAAAAAGAGCCCTTTGGGATAATTGTGGGGCGATAAACAGGGAAAGCCATCGTCTTGCGACTAGCCAACATTACATAAAAAAAGCCTTGAAGATTACTCTCCAAGGCTTTTTACGTTTAGACTTATAGCGCCTATTTAGGATCTAAAAGCATGTTTACTCTTTCTAAGGCATCTTCCAAATGGATCTTAGACATTCTGTCTGAAGTTCTTGGAATAGCCGCCTTGATACGAGATTGTAGTGTTTTTAGCTCAGCACGAACAACTGGGCGAATATCCGATTGACTTGCATCGATATTACCGCCAAATCTTGATGGAGATAGCTCTCCAGTAAGAAGTGTTTCTAATCGCTCAATATGAGCTCTTTGTAGGTTTCTTCTGTAAGTATCGATAGTTCTACCTCTAGGCAATTCAGACCAGATACCGTTACGGACGTCAGCGAAAAGATCAAGGATACCATAAGCATTGTCAGCACCATTCAAAGTTTCGTTTTCAATCACTCTTCCAATTTTTCTCCATTCTAAAAGAGAATAAAGTGTTCTCTCTTGCATAGAGCGCATAGCTTCAACAGCACCGTAATCTTGTAATCTGTTGATAATTTCAGTGTCAACAATCCACATTGGGGTATTGAACAATTCTTCGTTTAAGAATGCGATGGCTTCTTTTTGCTTGGCTTTAGGAGCATGAGAATAAACAGCACCTTCTTGATCGGCTGTTTTATAATCCTCTTTCACACCACCAACATAGCGACCTACATGGCCCATGTAGCGGTTGAATTGTGATTGAACTTGACCATACATTTCTTCAAGTTCAGAATAATCTGAACCAGGAACGTATGTCCACTTTTGCAAGTTGTTCATAATCACTTTCAGGTTTTTAATACCGTACATACTGGCCTTCATTGCGTCATCACCTAAGTCTTCGCTTTGTGCAGTATAGTCATTTGAGTTTCCTTGACGACCATACCTGTACATTGGATCTCCATTTTTCTCTTCTATCCATCTTCTAAGTGTCGGTAACTCTTCGTCTGGAGAACTAGCTTCCAAAATAGGTCTGTAACCCCAAGAGATAGAGTATTTATCATACTCACCTACTTCTGGCATCAATGCAACACCAACATCTTCGGGTTGTGCTATATAATTGAAACGAGCATAATCCATAAGAGAAGGAGCAGTACCCATTCTTTTAGTGAAAGAAGCAGACCTTAAAGAATCTACTGGGTAAGCATTACTTGAACCAAAGTTATGTGGTAAGCCTAATGTATGGCCTACTTCGTGAGAAGAGACGAAACGGATTAAACGAGACATTACAGCATCGTCAAATTCTGGCATTTGAGCTTGAGGATTAATTGCAGAGGTTTGAACAAAGAACCATCCTCTCAATAAAGACATTACATTGTGGTACCAGTTGATATCACTTTCTAGAATTTCGCCAGAGCGAGGATCACTGACGTGCGGTCCGTTAGCATTGGCAATCGGTGAAGCAAGATATCTTACAACAGAGTACCTTACATCTTCAGGACTCCAATCAGGATCTTCTTCCTTGGTAGGAGGTGTTTTAGCAATAATAGCTTCTTTGAAACCAGCACGCTCGAAAGCTACTTGCCAATCTTCGATACCATCTTTGATCGCTTGAACCCACTCCGTTGGAGTAGCTCTATCGATGTAATAAACGATTTGTTTTTTCGGTACAACCAATTCACCTCTTTTGAATTTAGCCATGTCTTCATCGCGTACTTCCAATCGCCATCTGTCTAAATATCTAACAGTTTTTGATTGTTGTACATCCAAACCATAATCTGTTGTTCTACTCGTAAACCAGCCTACTCTTTCGTCTGCCATTCTACGTTGCATTGGCACTTCTGGCAAAAGAATCATTGAATTACTCATTTCAATAGTGATGGAACCATCGGCAGAGTTTGAAGGAGGTGAACTGGCAAGATAAGTTTTAACATGGCGTAACTCAATGTTCTCAGGGTAACTACTTACTCGGGTTACATAAGAACGCTTATCGTCTAATCTCGAAATTTTATAGGCACTTCTGTAACCACTAGGAAGTCCGAGTGGCTTAATGTCATTAGTAAGCAAAGAAGTAGCTTCAATGACTACACCCGATGAATCCTTAGATATTGCTTCTATATCGAAAGCAGCTAAAATAGGGTCAAAATTTGAGTTGTTAACGGCCTCCTTGATTGGAAGCGAATCTGCGGCAGTAATATTGGCGGAGATAATCCTTAAAAGAATTTTATTTTCAATTCTTTCCCAACGTAACATTTGCTCGTTGGTTTTACCACCACCAAAGCCAAGGCCTGTCGCTGTTTTGGCGATACGCGTTACCATGAGCATGTCACGGTTTAATAGATCATTAGGAATTTCGAAGAAGTATTTATTTTCTATTTTATGTACTGTGAAGAGACCTTCATCAGAAATTGCATCTTTTGTGATAACATCTGAGTACGGTTTAGGTTCTCCTGTTTTAAGCTTTGGCTTAGCGGCAGGTTTTGCCGCTGCTGCAGCTGCTGCGGCTTCTTCTTTTTTCTTACGCCTTTGGGCAAATGAGTCTTCAGAGAAACCCAAAAATAAGAAAGAGAAAATCGCTAAAAGCGTTAAAAGTTTTTGCGAATTCAACAGAATCTTTTTCATTCTTTAAGTAGTTTAAATATTTATGTTAAAATAAGACCTAAAATTGTAGGCACTACACCATATTATTTGAGTGGCGAAGCGTAATTATGAAAGGGGCAAAGAAATTGAGTAAAATAGCGATTGTAGGGGGAGGGCTTGCCGGTTTGGTGAATGCAATCTTGTTGAGCCGTAAAGGCTTTGAGGTATCTCTCTTTGAAAAAAAGCAATATCCTTTTCACAAGGTTTGCGGAGAGTACATTTCTAACGAAGTATTGCCTTTTCTTAAAAGAGAGAAATTGCTTCCACCAGGCGTTGAGTTTTCAACGATTAAGAAATTTCAGTTCAGCTCTGTAAAGGGTAAAGATCTTTTTATGCCGTTAGATTTAGGTGGTTTCGGTATCAGCCGTTATACGCTAGATCATTTTTTAGTCCAAAAAGCAAGGGCTTATGGGGCTAAAATTTTTGAGGGAACTACTGTTGCGGAGGTGTCTTTTGAAGATCAAATATTCAATTTGACTACAACAGAAGGTAATAATCATCTTGTTGACTTAGTCATTGGTGCGTATGGAAAAAATGGAATTTTAGATAAAAAGCTAAAAAGGGACCACCTTAAAGGAACAGCCCCTTTTGTAGGGGTTAAATACCACGTTAAAACTGATTTTCCAAAGGATTTAGTAGCATTGCATAACTTCGAGGGAGGCTATTGCGGCATAAGCGCAATAGAAAACGACAGTTATAACCTTTGCTACTTGGGCAGAAGGGCTCATTTGAAAAGTGCGGGTTCTGTAGAGGCCATGGAAGAACAAACGCTTAAAAAGAATCCATTCCTGAAGTCTATTTTCGAAAACTCTGATTTCCTTTTCGAAAAACCCGTGGTGATTAATGCTTTTTCTTTTAGACCAAAGCAGTTGATTGAAAATCATATTTTAATGTCGGGCGATACTGCGGGTTTGATTACCCCTCTCTGTGGGAATGGAATGGCGATGGCAATTCACTCTGCTAAAATTCTATCAGACGCAATTATCAGAAACCATCAAAATGGTGAATTGAATAGAACGCAATTGGAAGCGGATTATACCGCCCACTGGAATGCCACCTTTAAAAGAAGGCTTTGGGTAGGCAGAAATACTCAATCTCTTTTCGGTACAAA
>JBLIES010000181.1:0-7094 GCA_047633135.1 Roseivirga sp. | reverse complement strand
ATTTGAATGGCAATAGACAAAAAAATCACAAATCCACAAAGGGCGTAAGTTGAAATGACAATTGACTTTTCACTTAATTCGCCAACGGCCTTCATATCCGCTAAGCTTAAGTAAGCAACAAATTCGTTAATCACAGTTTTCTGGCCAATCAAGCTACCTACTTGCAGCGTTTCTGCCCATTCTACGCCCATGATAAAAGCAAAAACTCTGAATAATTGACCTAAAATATATTGAAGACTGAAACCATCAAAAACACCCCCTGTGCTAGAAATTACGAAGGCGTTCAAGCCTGTCCACGCTCCTATTCCATCCACGAGAATCCAGTTCAAAGAATAGATGACTGCAATAAATGCAAGTAGCTTCGCGCCAAAGGACATATTCTCTTTGCCATCAAAATGATCGGCACCTAGTTCATTTAATTTAGTCTACAAGTGTTGCCTTTTCAGCTTCAAAGTCACACTCATTAGCAATTATGAATTGCGGTGCAGCTCTTAAAATACTTTTATAAGGCAATCGCTTACAACCCCTTTTTTCACAAAAGACTTCAGCATAAACTTCACAAATCCATTAGGTGCTTTGCGCTTGTGTATACACCATTTCATAGGCTACAGCACAATGAGCGAGCATTTGCGCAGCATTCATTTTACCCCAGACGGGATTAGAATCAGCATTCAATTGATCAACCCTGGCTAACGTTTCAGCAGTAGTTTCAGGTAAAAAAATATTCCTTAATGTTTTAATATTTGAGTCTATCCCATAAATATGGTCACCATAAATAATAAATAAAAAATTAACCCTATAATTTGAGTTCTTTCTCTCCCTCCTCTTTTTACCCTGAGTTTATCGAAGGGTCTTGACCACTATCATAAGAGCTCTCCACAAGCTCGAGATAGTAACAGATTGATTAAATTACATGCTTAAATCATTCACGTTATGGCGCTATCTGATCTTCATTAAAAACTAAATAGTCAGACTAAAACTGGTATTTTGAAGCGTCCTTTTATACTTTACAAGCAGTATTCTAAAAAGTGGTTCGATGGAAATTTAAATTATTCTTTTGATGGCTTGCTGTGAATTAGAACATGATTAATTTAGGCTTGTTCTTTCTAATTCTTAAACTAATGTATGATGTCCTGAAATGGACTTAGCATCAACCTATGTACATAAATTCAATAAACTATTTTAGGGGTATTTCAATAATATTAATTGTTTTTGGGCATAGCCTAGAGGTAGCTGAATTTCACTATCAATCAATTATAGGGAATACAGTGTTGAATTTGACACAAGGTGGTACGGCATTTTTTGTATTCATTTCTGGTTTTCTGTTTCATCATATTTTTTACAAAAAGTTTGAATTCAGGCGTTTTGTCATTAAAAAAACGCAATATGTTTTACTTCCATACCTCATTTTATCAACAATTCTGGTTGTCTATTGGCTACAACAAAAAGAAGCATTGTCCTTCTTTGCGATAGCAAGACATTACCTTACTGGAGATTACCCGAGTTTCATCGGCTACTGGTACATCCCGTTCATAATGGTGATTTTTGCGATGTCTCCAATTTTTATTCGGTTTATAAAACTTAAATCGCAGCTCCAGCTATTAGTCGCCTTTGCATTGCTGATATGTTCAGTTTACATGCATAGAGGTCCATTTCTTACAGATTATATGGTTTTTCAAAATGTGCTCTACTTTATACCTATTTATTTAATCGGTATAATTTCTTCAGAAAATCAAGAAGTCATTTTCACCAAGATTAAAGGACATGAGTATCATTTTTTAATCTTTGCTATACTCATCGCAGCATATCAAGCTAATCTTGGAGAATTAGGAAATTATCATAAAGCACCATTTACTTATGGTGGGATGGATTTAATGATTATTCAAAAGGTTTTTTTATGCCTCTTTTTCCTTGTTTTTTTTAACCGGTTTGAAAATTCTAAAATTAGAGCGCTTGAAATTGTAGCTGCAAATAGCTTTGGCATATTCTTCTTGCATGGGATATTCATTTGGATTTTAGGAATAATTAAAACGCAATTAGGTCATTCGTTCACCTCCAATTCCTTCATAACATATATCGCAGTGGCATCTCTTGTCTTTTTCCTTGCGCTATCTGTGACCGTTTTATTGAAAAAAGCGTTACCAAAATACAGCAGGTACCTCGTTGGTAGCTAGCAATTAATAAAAAATAGGTTTTAATATTTTAGACCCTCCCATAAAGAGGGACAGCAATAGCAACATATAAAAATCGAAATGCTATCTATCCACTGTGCCACTACAGTTTCGTTGATCTCATCAAACAAAGCGACTGTTCTAAATCTGTTACGTTTAAGATCAGCAATTGCCACAAATAAACTAGTAGGAAAAGTGACGAGTCGTTAAGCTAGAAAGGGATGTCTGTCCTCCTCTTGCGGAGGTATTCGTAGGACGAAGGAGGATTTTCTTATTAGCTATGGAGAAGTAGTCCTCCCCTAGCTTCGCTTCCCCCCCCTCCAGGGACAATACTAATTAGCTTCCGAGAAGTTTACCCAAACAGCGCTCCAGCGATTGTAGCTGTCATCATTGTGGCTAGTGTTGCCGCCATTAACGCCTTTACTCCTAATTTAGAGAGATCACCTTGACGGTTGGGTGCTAAACTGCCTATCCCTCCGATTTGAATTGCGATTGAAGAGAAGTTAGCAAAACCACACAAGGCATAAGTTGAAATCACGATTGACTTTTCACTTAATACTCCAGCTGCCTTCATGTCTGCCAAGCTTAAATAAGCAACAAATTCGTTGATTACAGTTTTCTGACCAATGAGACTTCCCACTTGGAGTGTTTCTGCCCATTCTACCCCCATAATAAATGCAAAAACCCTAAATAGCTGCCCTAGAATGTACTGAAGACTAAATCCATCAAATACACCATCGGTGCTAGACACCACAAAAGCATTTAGGCCTGTCCACTCTCCTACTCCGTCAACCAGAATCCAATTCAAAGAATAGATCACCGCAATAAATGCAAGTAACATAGCACCAATATTCAAAGCCAATTTCAATCCATCGGAAGCGCCCCCAGCTAAGGCGTCAATTACGTTGACCCCAATTTGATCCTTATTGACTCGAAGCCTAGAATCAATTTTTTCAGGTTCTAATTCAGGTAAAAATATCTTAGACATTACAATGGCCGCGGGAGCATTCATTACTGACGCACTCAAAAGATAGGTAGCGAATTTAGCTTGTTCAGCAGGATCTCCTCCTCCCAAAAAAGAAACATAGGCACCTAAGACAGAGCCTGCTATTGTGGCCATGCCGCCTGTCATTAAGCAGAGTAGCTCTGATCGGGTCATGCCCGAAATAAAAGGCTTTACAAGTAAAGGAGCTTCTGTTTGGCCTAAGAAAATATTACCCGCGGCAGACATTGATTCTGCCCCAGAAAGGCGCATTGTTTTTGCCATTATCCATGCGAAACCGAAAACAATTTTTTGAAGGATTCCTAAATAATAAAGACCAGCTGTTACAGCAGAAAAGAAAATGACAGTGGGTAATGCCTGAAATATAAACAAGAAACCGAGGTTGTGATTTACACCTTCAACAGCCGTACTGTTCTTTGCTAAATCACCATATAAAAACTCTGCTCCATTAAGAGAGAAGCCTAAAAAAGTAACAAAACCCTGGCTAACAAAGTCGAAAGCGGTCTTTATAAATTCAACTTCAGAAATAAGTATAGCAATCACTAGTTGGATAACTACTCCAATGCCTACTAACCGCCAGTCTATTTTTTTTCGCTTGCTCGAAAGCAAAAAGGCGATTCCAATCAAGACTATGAGTCCTATTATCCCTCTAACTATTGCCATGCCTCAATATAACACTTTATGCATTGTTCTGGTCTGCATTGAAAATCATCGCTTAACTGCTCAGGCAGAATAAAGCCTTCCCAAATTACTCCAGAAAGGCTTTTATATGTTTAGCTCCTTTTATTCATTTCATCACGAATCTTGGCGGCTCTTTCGTAGTCTTCATTACCAAGTGCCTCATCCAACATTTGCTGAAGTTTGTCAACTGTATAGTCTTTCAGTCGATCTCCTTTTGGTTTATCTGCCAATACATCTTGTTCAAGATCATCTACTATACCTTCTTCATCCGTCAGGATAATCCCTGCCTCAGACAAGACTGACTCATGAGTATAAAATGGAACACTGAATCGAATACCAATGGCAATCGCATCAGAGGGCCTGGCATCTATGTCCACCGTCTTGACACCATCTGAACAGACAATTTTCGCAAAAAACACCCCTTCTTTTAAATCAGAGATGATAATATGCTCAACTGCATATCCAAAACCTTGAGCAAATGACTTAAATAAATCATGTGTCATGGGCCTATTGGGTACTATTTTCTCGATCTCAAGGGCGATTGCTTGCGCTTCGAACATGCCTATTATGATAGGCAACCTTCTCTGACCTTCAACCTCACCAAGTACAAGAGCAAACGAACCAGACGATTGTGACTGGCTCGATGAAAGGCCTAAAATTTCTATTTTTATTTTATCCAAAATGCTATAACTAAGCCAAGGCTTTTTTGAAAGCTTCATTAAGTTTAGGTAGTACTTCAAAAGCATCACCCACTATTCCGTAATCTGCCGCTTTAAAAAATGGAGCATCAGCATCTTTATTGATCACTACGATGAACTTAGAAGAATTCACTCCCGCTAAGTGTTGAATTGCTCCTGAAATACCTACAGCAACATACAACGTTGGACTTACTTTAATTCCTGTTTGCCCTACGTGCTCGTGGTGAGGTCTCCAATCCATATCAGAAACTGGCTTAGAGCAACCCGTAGCAGCTCCTAGCGTTTTCGCAAGTTCTTCTATCATCCCCCAGTTTTCAGGGCCTTTCAATCCCCTACCTCCAGAAACAACAATATCTGCCTCTGGTAAGAGAACATCACCTTCTGCTTTTTCTGAAGAAGTGATTTTTGCACTAAACCATGTATCGTCAAGCGCAACTGTGGCATTTTCTACTGAAGCGGCTGCTCCATCAGTCTTCAGCTCAATTGCATTCTTTTTGACCGCGAGGATTTTTTTATCGGCATTGAGGCTCATATTAACGGAAGCCTTGCCAGTATAAATGCTTTGTCTTACAACAAAACCATTTGACGTATCAGGTAATGCTACAACGTTAGAAGCCAATGCCGCTCCAGTTTTCACTGCTATCCGACCTACGATTGCATCTGCTAATGATGATTTGGCTGTCACCAAAATAGAGGCTTCCGAAGATGCGAAAATGCTGCTCACCACTTCTGCAAATGGCTGAATAAGTGCCGCGTTTAATCTTTCATCTGAAATGTGTAACACTTTTGCTGCCCCATTTTCTCCAGCTGAGGCAAGCTCATCGTTCGTAGCTGAGCCTAAAGCCAAGGCTGTAACATCTCCAATTGCTGCGCCATAGGTGATGGCTTCTCTCGAAGATTTTTTTATTTTGCCGTCTTCTAATTCTATAAATACTAATACTGACATTTCTTTCGCTTTGGGTTAGATTACTTTCGCCTCATTCCTTAATAGAGAAACTAGTTCCTCTACATTATCCGCATCGATCATTTTCACTGCACCTTTCGCTGCAGGTAGTTCGTATTGTGCGACAGCCGTCATTGTCGTATCATCACTTGGCTCAACCACCTTCAAAGGTTTTGTTCTGGCCGACATAATTCCACGCATATTAGGGATTTTCCATTCTGCAATCGGTTCTTGACAGCCCGCAACAAAAGGTAATTTGACTTCAAGCTTCTCTTTACCCCCTTCAATCTCACGACTAATCTTAGCACTGTCTCCTTCAATTTCAAGAGCCATTACAGGAGAAAAAGAAGGCATACCGAGCATTTCAGCCACCATACCATGTACCATTCCACCATTAAAATCGATCGACTCGCGGCCCATTAAAATCAAGTCATAGTCACCCTCTTTGGCCACTGCTGCTATTTGCTTGGCAACGAAGAAGGAATCGGAAGGAAATGCGTTAATCCTGATCGCCTCATCAGCGCCAATAGCCAATGCTTTTCTTATTGTAGGCTCAGTTTCGGCTTCGCCAACATTGAGTACAGTTACTTTTCCTCCGCTCGCTTCCTTTAACTCTACCGCTCTGGCCAATGCGTAATCATCGTACGGGCCGATGATGAATTGAACGCCTGTCTTATCAAATTTGGTATTGTTATCTGTGAAAGCGATGCGCGAAGTCGTATCTGGAACGTGGGTGATACAAACGAGTATATTCATGCTTGCTTTATTGTTATTTTAATAATGGATTTCTTTATTTAACTACTCAATCGAACATCTGTTTAAGAAAAATTCTATTTGTTCGAAATCAGGCTAAAACAATGTTAATTCTCAGTAGAAGCCTTAAATTTGCCCGAAGATAGTCAATAGCTAAAGTAAATAAAAATTCAATCAAGGCAATGAATGAACAGCGTTTAAAGATGTTAGAGAAATTTTTGGAAGAGGATAAGAATGATCCATTCAATTGGTACGCCCTAGCTAGCGAATACCTAGCCGAACAGCCGGATAAGGCCAAAAGCTACTTTGATCAACTCTTAAATGACTTTAGTAATTACCTACCCACCTATTATCACGCAGCACAGCTCTATGTCGATTTTGAAAATGAGCCTCGTGCAATTGAAATTTACGAACAAGGTATTGAGTTGGCCAAAGTCCAGAACAACCCCAAAGCCTTAAGAGAATTGAATGCAGCTTATCAGAATTTGTTATTCGAGATGGATTGATAATCTAAATATCTTCAAGTTATGGGTTGATAAAACCATCTGCTATTTCTACAAACCTCTTAAAAAAAAACAGGTGTTCCTGTAATTCCAAACAGCGCATTTTCTGTGATTTCAAGTGTAGCATTTTCAAGACCTAAACTACCGAGTTCGACAGCAAAAAGATTTAAAGTGGTTGTGCTATCTTCTGGCACAGCAGCTTTTGATCAAAAGACGATCAAATCTCCGTCAACTGACTGAATACTTCGATGAGTGGAAATTACTAGAATAGCTCCCCCTGAACACCTTGTGATACTTTAATATGTGCCCTATGGGGGCGCTCATTTTAATTGAGGCTAGCGA
>JBLIES010000180.1:0-7166 GCA_047633135.1 Roseivirga sp. | reverse complement strand
AATTTTGACTATTGTTATGTTGAAGCTAGCGGAGATGCTGGCGATACATGGATTAATCTCGCTACTTTTTTTGGCGAAGGCAATTTGACACCATGGGTTGAATATTCCTATTCACTTGGTGGTTTTGTTGGAAACGATGATGTGAGGGTACGCTTTCGATTCTTCGCGGATGGAGGATACGAAGTAGACGGCTTTTACGTCGATGATTTTTCAATCGAAAGCTCAAATGTTGATAATTCAGCGCCGTTGATTTTGCACAATCCACCAGCGTTTTATGAAAGCAGCCTTGGAGATGTAGCCATGGTAGCAGATTTGATTGATATCTCTGGAATCGCAGCTACCGAGTTGAAGTACACTGTTGATGGGGGAATGGAACAAACTATTTCAGGAACAAATACTGCAGCAGACACTTGGACTTTTGTCATCCCATCACAAGATGCCGGAGCACAAGTAGACTACACTATTGAAGCAACTGATAACTCTACCAACGCCAATTTGGCCGCGACAGATGAGTATGCTTACATAGCAGGGAATCATATTTTCTATGACAATGCAGCGGTTGATTTTGTAAACTCTTTCGGACCTGCGGCAGAAAGCTTAGCGTTGGGCGCTGCAGTTCGTGTTACATTAAGTGGAACAACAAACATCGTTTATGCCTTGATCAGAAACTATACAGACGCCAACCGTCCAAATGATGATTTTGATTTTCATATTTGGGCGGATGATGGTGGTTTTCCAGGTGCAGATGTAATTACGCCTTTTAGTGTGACTCCAGAAGCGAATTTAGATGTAACAAGCCCAATGACTCGTGTTGATTTATCTGCTTATGCCGCAGAGCTATCAGGTTTGTCAGGAGATTATTTTGTTGGATATACTGTGCCAGTGGGTGAAACTTGGTTGGTTCAAACAAATCCAGCTGTTGGTGGTCGTTCGTTTGTATTTGACGGAACTGCATGGTTGGAAAACCCAGCTGATGATTACCATTTCAGAATAGTAACTACTGGTGAAACCACAGGAATCAATGAGTTGACGTTTGAAAGAGCTGTTCAGTTATATCCTAACCCCGCTCAGACGGTGACAAATTTGGTCTACAATTTCGACGAAGCAGCAGACTTAAAAATAACGATGACCAATAGCATGGGGCAAATTGTCAAGCAAAGAAATATTGACAATGCAATAAGTGGTGTTTTAGAATTGGATCTAAACAAGTTAGCCGTTGGTGTTTATATCATTCAATTGACGGATGGAACCAATTATATGTCAAAGAAATTGGTTGTCAATAAATAATTTTACTCTTCCTCTTGCAAAACCCTGTCAACTTTAAGTTGACAGGGTTTTGTTTTTTACAGCGTTCGCATCGGTTGTGGTTTTCCTTTTATTAGGTCTTTATCAAGCAGACTCAATTTGGTAAACCTAGCCAATCATCTTGATCACAGTTTTAAAAATCTCCTAGCCAGCTTGAAAACACTACTTTTGTAGCATCACTGCGTTTGGAGAAATCATTCCAAAATAATTTAACAGCTAGACATTGACCCTAGACTAGCAAAAAGAATTAGCAGAAAAAAGTGATAAACCGTTTTGAATGTTAACCATCAAAATCAACAACCAGATCAACCGTTAAGCGAATTAGTCGCTACTCTGTCTGAAGAGGACAGTCCCAACTTTCGAGACATCATTTGTTCAATGAAAATGCCAAGGAGCGCTTTCGAGAACTGCTGCTCTTGGTCTAGCAAAACATACACCCGAAATTGCATTGCTCAAAACGAGAAATTTGAATTGATTCTGCTCTGCTGGGAGAAAGGCCAAAAGACCCCTATCCACGATCATGGTGGCGAAGAATGTTGGGTGAGAATTGTCCAAGGAGAATTTAAAGAAACGATTTACAACGTGGATGATGCGGGCAAGCTCCATGCGGGCAAATCAATCATTACAAAAACGGGTGATGTGACCTACATGATTGACTTTATGGGCTGTCACCGTTTAGAAAACCTGTCCAATAAAAGAAGTATGTCGCTGCATCTTTATGCAAAGCCCATTCGCAATTGCAATATATACGATGAAGATTTAGGGAAGTTTGTGAGTAGAGATTTATCCTACTGCACAGTCTTCGAATTAGAAGAAATAGAAAACTAAGAAAATTAAATGACTGATATCAAGAGTGATATAGTACTATTCAATGAGTTAGTTGAAGTCTTAATAAGTGAAGAGGATAAGCACCCGGTGGCCGATCGAATCGAAGCGAATAAACTCTACGATTCTATAGATCTCTCGCTAAACGAGGCTGCAATGGTGGATGAGGAGTTTAAGACGGTACTGAAAGACGTGCTTATATCCACTCCAAAAACGGCCACAAACTTGTTCTTCAACCAACTTTTTGGCGGTAGACAAAGCAAAGCTGTTTTGGGTGATTTGCTGGCTGTAGTGCTCAACAACAGTATGTATACCTACAAAGTGGCTGGCCCTCAAGTAGGAATTGAACAAGAAATTATCAGACAGTCGTGCAACCTAATTGGATACGGCCCTCAAAGCAATGGTACTTTTCCAACGGGAGGTTCCATGAGCAATTACATGGCCTTGATTATGGGCCGTGATGCCAAAGATCCTAACTTTAGGACTAAGGGCATGTCCAAGCCAATGATTATTTACACTTCCAAAGAATCGCATTATTCAAATGCGAAGAATGCCAGTTTTGCTGGAATAGGAAGAGACCATATTCGCTACATTCAAGCAGATTCAGCAGGCAGAATGATTGCGGCAAAGTTGGAAGAGCAAATCCTAAGCGACATCAGTGATGGGTTCATTCCTACATACGTAAACGCTACGGCGGGGACTACCGTTTTGGGCGCTTTTGATCCAATCGATGAAATTGCAGACATCACTGAAAAATATGGAATATGGCTGCACGTAGATGGGGCATATTGTGGAGGCGTTATTTTTAGCGATAAATACAAGCACCTTGTAAACGGAGTAGAACGATCGAATTCATTCAGCTACAATGCGCACAAAATGCTGGGAACGCCCCTAACGTGTTCGATCATTTTGGTGAATGATAAAAAACACTTGCACGATTCGTTTAGCAATGATGCCGACTATCTGTACCAAACGGATGGGGATGACTTTAACCTCGGTAAAACTTCGTTTCAGTGCGGAAGAAGAAATGATGCCTTGAAATTCTGGACGCTTTGGAAATCTGTTGGAACGAATGGCTTGAAGAAGATTGTAAATCAACAGTTTGAATTGGCCGATATCGCCCGTGAGTACATCAGAAGCCAGAGCGATTATACGCTATACAGTTTTGATGATTCCATCTCCATCTGCTTCAATTACCGCGATATAGATCCTACAACGCTGTGCACTTCTTTGTATGAAAATCAGATTACCGTGGTGGGATTTGGCTCTTTTAGGGACGATACCTTTGTGCGCTTGGTTACCATCAATGCCAATAACGAAAAGCACGATATTTTGAATTTCTTTAAAGTGCTGGAAGAATTCGTGGAGAAGACTCCAAGTTTGGCAAGGGCCCAGGAAGAGGTTCAGCAGCGGTCGTAAAGATCTGCCTGAGGGAATGGCGAATAAATAAGAGAAACGCTTGGTGCGTTTAAAGACGGCAAAACTCTTTAAAGCCAAAGAAATTTATTGCTCCGTGGGGTTGTTAGCTTGGCGAAGCTGCTTGTTTCGCCAACGTCTGGCTATAACACGTGTGGACTTTCAAAGCAAATCTTACAACCGAAGCTTGATTTTCATTTCCAAATTAATCTCTTTTCTCCGAAGAGCGAGCCCCGCATGTAATTATACGCATAGTTGGAACATGTTTTTAATTTTTTTCGCTGCTCTTCGTCCTATACCAATGTCCCAAACTGCTTTTATTGAATGCATGTCTGTGGCAGTAGCATTAAAAAAAGTATGCCCTTCTCCGAAATAAAATGTGAGTTGAACCTTAGTTAAAAACTAGTTTGAATAAATAAAAATTAGGAGTTCATTATCCCAATGCTCTTCTCAGGGTTTTCATGCTTTGATTTGATTTATGAGACATCCAATAATTCCTTCTGGAGAAGTTTCAGCTAGTATTTTGACTACTTTATAATCGTCGGATATTGATGAGAGTATATACACCAGCAGCAATTAAAGATCCACTAGGAAAGAGAATGAATGGTTCACGAGTAAAAATGATGAAGTAACGAATCCTTTAAAAGTTGAAATGGCGAATAATTGTGTGAGGGAATTCTTCCCTACCTTTTTTAATTGGGTCAAAATTAAACCCCCGATACTGATTGATATAGCACAAATGTCCAATAAGTAAACTCCTTTCTAATGCCACTTAAAATGTCTTAGAAATCTATGCCACCTGCTATTCCTGTTTTTGTTCAGTGTCTGAAAACACAATAAAGCCTTCACAGAGGATTCTGAACCAATCAAGAATAAGAGTAGGCAACTGGTATTGATAGCAGTCTCTAATCATCAGCTCAAACAAGGTGATTCTATGAGCCTCAAATACGAGTGTTATTCCAATAAAGAAAAGCGTTTTTTTTTACCTGCTAGGCTATTTGGTTGCAACTGATTTTAGCTGCTTAACGCCAGCCATTATGAAAGTTTGTTTTGGTAAACTATTCATTATTTTAATCTCTTCTATAAAGCTGCTTTCATTGTTTAAAAAAGCTAAAATCTTCTCTGGTGAGATTTTTTTGAACATTATTGAGAATATTTCTTTTCCTGTCATCTGCCCAGGAATAAGCACCTCTAGCAAAGTACTGTCGTACCATTGAAACATTTTGTCTCGAAAAGTAATCCTTGGGTTTGGATGAATTCCCTTCCGCAGATTGTTGAGGATTTTCTTTGTGTTTTTTTGAATGAACTGAAAGGTATAACCGCTACTTGCCTTTGTAAATCCGCCAGCAGTTCCGATATTAATTATCCTTTTTTCAGAATTTGGACTTCTTGAAAAATGAGCTAAAGACATTGGAATAATCCCAAACTCTTTGTGTGTAATTTCATACTCCTCAATTTTCAAATAGTCTTTTATATATTTTTCTAATGCCTCTTTATATTGCTCTTTGCTCAGGACTTTTTTGCTAAACAAGGTGTACTCTACGAGAGCCTCCTTTGCCGATAATGGCAGGACATACATAAAAGTAGTACCGTGCTCTTGGTCTAGTCTAAAGTCCATTAGAGTGCCCACTTTATCATCGAAAGATGGTTTGTTTGTTTTAATCATCCAACCCTCAAAATGTTGTAAAAGAGAATTCTGGGTGTTTATTTCAGGATTGAAAAGGCCCGTAGAGTTAAAAATATATTCGGCAGTGTAAGTAGCATTTTCAGTTTCTACGAAAGCACGATCATTTTCAGCTTGAATTTGCTGAATGTTTTCATATTTAAAAGTTATGTTTTTAAACTCTTTGCTAAAAGTCAAGACAAGGTTATAAAAATCTATTCCCTTAATCATTTTGTAACTGTACTCTTCCAATTTGAACCTCTTCGTTAGATCTGAAGTTAAAAACTCAAGCTCTCTCCATTCGTGCGTCACTATCGGCTCAAACAGTCCTTGATCTTTTTCCCAAAAACACCACGTTCTATCATTTGCGGTTTTTTCTACTTTATCGAGTACTAGGATCTTTTTCGTATTTAAAATAGGGTCTTTTAAAACACTATAAAGTAGGCTTAATCCTGCGCATCCTGAACCAGCAATAATGTAGTCGTAATTCATTCGTATTTTTTAGCTTCTATGTATCATTGGCAGCAGCTACTTTAGTTTTTCGCCTAAGAGTGACATTTTCCTCAACCAATCCTTTCAATAATTTATGTCTGAACTTTTAATGAGAGAAATATACGTCACTTTAACAGGCTTAACGCCACAAAACTCTAAAGTCCCTTTTTTGAATTGATTGATAGCTGGACTTTTCATAAGTAGGGTATCATACCATTTAGGAGTATCAGCTGTTATGATGATATTTCCTGTTTTTCCGTTCTACAATTTTATCGGGTGTAGAATTAGAGCGTTTTTAGGGAGATCTGGACTGCTCTTTTGGCCCTTCAAAACCCAATCTTTCAAATCTGTCGATCAATCGATACGCGGTCGGTCTGGATATTTCAAGGCTTCGACATAATTCCCTGATGCTGTATTTTCCCGTACGCCATTCACAGGTAAATTCAATCTTTTGTTCCATTGCTGTTTTTACTTTCCAAGGCATGGCAATTTGATTTTAACCTCAAATTACCTCCCAAAAAAGTGTAAACCATGTCCCTTTAACGTACCTTATTGGCTAACGCTCAGTATAAGATGTCGAAGCTGACGACAGGAAGTTGTGCATTCTTATACAATGTTGGCAGTAGTTTTTCTAATTCTTTTTCAAATTCCTTAAATTTCCTTTTTTTACTTCCCCAAGCAACTACTTGAGTTGGTAAGGCAAAAATAGATTTGAACTTCAAGTCTGTAGAATTACTGTCCTGAATAAGAGTGACTTCAATCTATTCTAAGAATGATCAAATTGAAAATTTTGTTTGAGCGTAAAAACGGTTTTCTACTTTGTCAAGTCCAACTTTTTTGAATCCTGTGTTTTTCAATGCATCCTTTATCATGGTCAGATTCTCGGTTGGGGCTGACAACACTCGACTATTTCCTGAAATGATCCAATAGCCGAGCTCCAAAAATAATACTGCCTATCGTCCGTACTCTTTTATCAGCCGTTTGAGTACTCAGCTTTTTCTTCTCTCGTCTGTTTCAAGTATCGAATATTCAAAATTGTCTGACCATCCCGATTTCAAAGGTAATAGTTGTCTTCCCCTTCCTTCTCTTATCATTCCTGCTTTTTCAAGAACCTTTATAGAACCCATATTAGCAACCGCACAACCCGCTTCTATTCGGTGTAATTTGAGCGTGTCAAACCCAAAATCGATCACGGCCTTCAGTGATTCACTCGCAAAACCCTTATTCCAATGATCGGAATGAATTTTAAACCAAACCTCTCCACGGTTGTATTTCTCATTGCCTATTTTAAATCCAAATAGACCCATGAATTCTCCGTTTGATTTGTCTTCAATTGCGAAAGTGTAGTTTTTGATTTCACTCAACTTGTTATCCGCAATCCAAGGCTCAATTATAGATCTGGTCTCTTCAATAGTATTGGGAATACCAAGGGCATTGAATTCATCCGTTTCAGGCAAAGAATGCA
>JBLIES010000179.1:0-7285 GCA_047633135.1 Roseivirga sp. | reverse complement strand
ACTTGGCGGCTCGTGGCATAGATGTATCTGACCTGGCCTTCGTGGCGCACTACCAACTGCCTGAAAGCGATGAATACTACACCCACCGCAGTGGACGAACTGCTCGTGCTGGCAAACAAGGTGTTTCTATGTGTTTTGTGAACGCAGCTGAAGTGAAGGTTTTAAAGCACTATGAACGCACGCTGGGGATCAAGTTTGAGCAGGTAAAGAAGAACTATTAATGGGCAGAACAGCAGATAAACTCAACACTCTTATTTATAGCTGTTAACAGCAAATATTTTCAGCAGGATTATTTATTATAGCTACCCTGGACCAAGGCCAAAAAAAGAGAATTTTATAAAGAGGGATTTGGATTGGTTAAAGGGTGCATCTTGTTCCTTTTCAAATATGGCGGAAACAAATAAACTCTAAAGTCACTGAAAAAAGTTTGGGGAAACGAAAAGTTGCTCTAATGCTTTTCACGAATTGGTTTACTGAGTTTGCAACTCACTTTCCGAATTCTTGGGTGGGAATATTTTTGAAACGATATACCCTACTATCATTGCCAAAGCGAAAGAAGGCGCTAGGACATCTAGCTCTTTTAAATAAGCGCCTACGCTTTCCATATTAGAAAATACAAACTTGAATAATATCACTGAAGTGAACCCCGTAATCATTGAGGCGATGGCTCCTTTTTCAGAATAGCCCTTCCAGAAAAGAGATAGGATAATCACAGGACAGAAAGTGGCGGCAATTCCAGACCACCCAAAGATCATAATCCAGAATACCTGCCTATCGGGATAGAGATTGTACAATAAAATGGCAATTCCCAGCGCAGCTAGGGCCATCGCAACAGTCACTAACCTCGAGAACTTGGTTAAGTCCTCATCTTTTAAATCAGGTCTGAATATTTTCTGATAGAAGTCACGCGTAACAGCGCTAGAAGCAAGAATGAGCAGAGAATCGATGGTCGACATAATCGCCGAGAGCACAATAGCAATAAAAATGGCCACTAGAATGGTGGGTAAGAACTCGTGGCTGATCATGCTCAAAACATCTTCGCCGCCAGTACCCAAAATGGTTTCTGGGTCTTGCCCTTCTTTTGTGAAATAAATCCGAGCCAAAATACCGATGGTTACCGCCGCCGCATCCGTCATGAGCGTAAAAAACAGTGCCACCCACTTTCCCTTGTCTATCTCTTTTTCACTTTCGATGGACATAAATCGAACATAGACTTGCGGCGATCCTAAGAAGCCCAATCCAATCATTGAGAAGCCAAGAATGGTAAACAGGTTCATCCATCCGTCTTCACTTCTCCCCATTAATTGGGTGAGCGTGGGGTCAATAGCGTTCAAGCCCTCGGTTATTCCAGCGCCGTGATCCATGGAGAACCACACCACAATAGGGAGCAATACCAACCCGAAGAACATTAGAATCCCTTGGAACATATCTGACCAAACCGCAGCTACGAATCCACCAATGAAAATATAGAGTAGAACGATAATGAAGCCAATGAGCGCACCTATTCGGTAATCAATATTGAGCATGGACTCGAAGGCAATTCCCGTTACATCCATTTGGGATGCGACATATATGACCACAAAAATCACCAGCGCAGAAGCGGAGATAATTCGAAGTGTGTTTGTCGATGATTTAAAATGACTTTGAAGGTAGTCGGGTATGGTAATGGCTTTGTACTCGTCAGACCATCTTTTAAAGCGCTTGGCCATAAATTGCCAGGAAATAAAAACCCCGAGTAACTCCCCTACAACCACCCAATATCCAGAATAGCCCGCCATGGCTCCCATACCCGTCAGACCTATGAGAAGCCATCCAGACTCCCCCGTTGCTCGAGCAGAAAAAGCAACAGCCCAGAAGCCCATTTTTTTCCCTCCTAAATAATAATCGCTCATACTTTTGACTCTCCGCGAAGCGAGTATTCCGATTAGAAATAGAATGGAGACATAGATTCCTAGGACGATAAATTTTGTAATCATGGTAGTCTTGATTATTTATAGGGTATTCCCATAGGGATAATGAGCGCCGAACAATGCTTTGCAACGTTACGCTAAAAACCTTGAAGCAGTCCTGTTTCTACCTCACCTCATTTCGAAGAACGCAGTGGTGGGGGTTTAATTTTTAGCGATTTCAGGGAAACGCGTTTTCTTTCTTGTCTCCTATTGCACCCGCCACCATCAAAGTAATAGCTGGTAGAATGATGCCGAGTAAAAGAGAAAATAGAGGTTTTCTGTTTTGGACTTTTCTCAAATGGTATATCCAAATGCCCGCAATGAGTTTGAGGATTATCGATAACCATCCACGAATGAATCGGCCACCGTCGCCTCTTAGAGGAGAGAGTTCTTGCAATTACGCAAACAAAAAAATCACAGCGATTCCTGCAACAATGGGATCTCTGTATTTTCTCTTGGTTTATTTTGGTTCTGCCAATGTAATCGTTGCTAATGATTTGAATGAAGGGCTGTTTTAGTGGGGTTAATTCTTGTTGCGCACTATTTGTTTGCCTTTATCAATTTAATCGTTTGTGCACCCAATCTCAAAAAGTAAATGTTGGGGTTCAAGGCTGATATGTCAATTGTTTTAGCGTTGCGATCGACCACTCCAGTTAATACCAGCTCACCAACAGACGAGTAGATAGAGAAATCCAAATTCTCAGTAAATTGCATTGCAATCGTTACCGATTCTGATGCAGGATTGGGGAATACAAATAGCTCTTTCCTTTCATTTACAGCTTTATTGGTTGTCAATGAGCTGCATCCAATTAATCCATTGATGTCATGTTTAGAAAGAAACTTCCAAACCTCTGTACTTGCGTCAATGTCCATATTGCCAAAGGCTCCAGGCCAATCATGGCCGCCGTTGTACACTTTAAAGTGTTCGGTGGTTACACAATTATCCCCGTCACTATAAACGAAATAACCTACAGTACTGCCATCTGATGTATTGATATCGGGAATATTAACAACTATAGGAGATGAATTGCAGTTGTTAAAGTCTACCCAATAATCCAGCACATCATCAATCGATTTTGTAAAAAGTGGGTTTCCGTTGTACGGGACAGTTTCGTCTGAAGTACCGTGAATTTGCAAAACAGGCGTTGGATGTTGTGGATCACAAGCATTATACGTTTGCGGTGTCATTGAACCAGTAACAGATGCCACGGCGGCTATTCTGTCGCTTAATTGACAGGCTAGTAAAAAGCTCATGTACCCTCCGTTGGACATTCCAGTGCTGTAAATTCTATCCTGATCGATATTGTAGAAGTTTGAAATTACATCTAACAATGTCGAAACGAAACCAACGTCATCAACAGTGCTTCCAAGCGTGAATCCCCCCACATTCCAGTGGCTTAATCCATTGTAAATCGTGCCTTGCGGATGGATTAAAATAAACCCAGCAGTATCTGCTATGGAAGTAAAATTAGTGTAGCTGAAATTCACTTGTGCATTGCTGCTGCGACCATGAAAACTCATGACCATAGGGGTTTCACTATCTGCATTGTACGATGCAGGTATATATAGGATATATTCCCTGGTTATGCCATCGTGTTGAATCGTTCCGTTAATGGTCTCCTGCGCTTTTACAGAAGTGCAGGCAAAAAATAGCGCAACCAAAACGGTTGTCACTCTTGTTAACAAAGAACTATTTACCAATGATTTTGTCATTACATCTTGTGTGTGTAGCCGAGTTGCTCAGCTTGTTGTTTTGTGCAGCTTTTCGCGGCTAGTGTTTCTTTCGTCAGGCATTTATTTCGGACCAACATGCGTGTAATAAGATAGCTAAAGTCATACTATTCTCGACTTAAAATTGTCTGCCTTTGTCAAGTTCTGAACGTGCCTTTTTTTAGGTATTGACTCTTTCAAATTTCGTTCTTTCAAAAGATTTTCCAACGCTTTGTTTTTGGCATTGTTCGAATTGTTAATCAGTTTATACGCCATAAACAAAGGGATTAATGTGAAAAATCCTACGGCGTTTTTTACAACACTGTAAAAAACAATTCCAATTAAAAGCCCAATGAATAAGGCATGTGTTATTGCACTTGACTTCACTTTTTTTGCTTCATCTAGCAGTTCTTGATCTGTTAATTCGGTTAGTCCTTTTTACTTCATTTGTAATCCTATGATTTATGTACAGCAATATAAATGCTACTTCTCAAAAAGTTGATTTATATTTTTGAAAGCTTTGAACTCAAGGGCATTGTTCTCTGGATCTAAAAAGAACATCGTTCCTTGCTCTCCTACTTCTCCTATAAAACGAATGTAGGGTTCTATTATGAAATCTATATTTCTCCCACGCAATTTCTCAGATAACTCGGTCCACTTATCCCAGTCTAGAACAACTCCAAAATGTGGGATAGGTATATTATGACCATCTACGGGATTGGAAATATCTTTGGCTACAATAGCCGTATGTGGTTGTTGATGAATAACGAGCTGATGACCAAAAAAGTTGAAGTCGACCCATTTTTCTGAACTCCTTCCTTCGGAGCACTCCAATACATCTTTATAGAATTCTCTACAAATAGCTAGGTCATTAACTGGAATTGCAAGATGAAATGGGTTCATGGTTTTTTTATGTTTTGCGTAAATTTTGCCTAGGGTGTGCCTAAGCTTTTAATGTGGCAATTACGGGATTTCGGTGTCGCTTTCTTATTCGACTGCCGCAAAGTTCATTTTGTGCAATATCTTCTTCTTTATACCGCACGCCTTTATTTTCTACATCCAATGTTGGCATCAGCTTTTCTAGTTCTTCTTCAAATTTCTTGTAATTCCTTCTGTTCTTTCCCCAAGCGCCTATTTGAGTTGGTAATGCGCAAATAGATTTGAATTTTAAGTCTATTGAAAAGTTGTGGCGCCTATTAAGACACTTCAATGTACACCGAGTCGGATCAAGGTCTTTATCATCTATAATGATATTCTTTTTTCTCGTTCTTAATTTATTTAGTAACATATTTCAATAGATTGATTTAAGTGAAGTTGTAGTTTTCGAAAGTGTTTCGTTTTGCTATTGAGGGTGCTTTTTTTTTCATGGCCTACAGCGCTACTGAATAGTGCGTGTCCGGCAGGGCATGAACTATACAGAATGTGTGCGCCCTGCATGGGCAGAACACGTACTGCAAACTACACAAGGTCTTAAATTATCCAGAGGGTGTGAGTCCCTTATAGGCGAGTTGGTAAAGCCTATTAGTAAGCTGCAAGCTTGTTTGTCGCGAGGCAAGGAGTGAAGGAAGTAGGACTACAAAATTCGGTACTGACGAACAGGAAGCGCATAAGAGGCTACTTGTGGTGGGTAAGTGAGCACATCTTCACAACGCACTTGACCAATAATCCACAAGGAGTAGATGCGTCAGGAATTGAAGGAAGGATAATGCTCTTACCGGAGGAGGTCTTTGTAAGCACGGGTTGCTAGAGCAAAGAAGTCAGCCGAGGTCATCGTACCAATGGGAACTGCGAAGCATTCACGAACACCATTAAAAAATCAATAATGTATGTGAGCTAAACGAGCTACGATAAACGTGGAGGTCTCACAAATTGGGAAGGACTGAACGCTGAAGAGTTTGCAATTCGATAAGGAAGCTATCGCAAGATTTGTCTTAAACTAGGACAAAGACATAGTCGGTGTAAAGAGCGACGTGTTATGCTTGGCGAACCGCTGGGTACACAACTGAGATCAAAAGACAACAGATTCTTTTATCGAAAGTTGCGGGCGAAGCCCCTTACGTACAGGGGTGTACTCATCCTAGATTGATTCTTAAAGGAATTCGTGAGACCGCTGCGCTAAATTGAGAGGCGCACCCCGCTACCTATGGATGGCGGGGCCGTCTACTTGATTGTACAGCGTTTTTTATTTTTTCTGATAATTCGTTCAATTTTTCGTCTGTCTCGTCAATTTCCATTGCTTCCTTTAAATATTTCCTAAGAGCGATTTTGACCGATTCCGTGTCGCTATTTTGAAGAAAAGCAGAATAGGTAGCAAAATTTATTGAGTCATATTCATCGTCAACACTGTCCGATACTGCTCATGGGTACCATTCGTTGAGTATTTCTCTTATTCTGTCAAAGTGCTGTTTCCATTTTTTATGTAGGTTTTCCGAATCAGAGTTCTCAATCAGTCTGTTAGTTTCAGTCAAGTCTCTAACAACTCTGTCAGCAAGATTCCATAATGTCGAGAAGTATGTCCGTGATTGTCCCTCAAGTTCCTTAGTTACAGTTTTTAATTCTACCGACAACCTTTTCAAAAGGTCAAAGTCAGTCCTTGTCAACTTGTAATTATATCCTATGAATTTTTCAATAAGTCCTGCAGTGTCAGCGTCCAACATTACCAAGTCAATTCCGTGAATTTCTTCTCCTGCGATTCCTGCTGGAAAAGGTTAATTCTAAACTCCTGATATTTCTCTTTAATGTCGCTCATTTAAACGCTGTAACGCTCACTGTAAGGTGCGTATCCCAAAGGGTATGCACTTTACAGAATGTTGGCGCTAGTCTTTTATTTTATTTTTCATCTGTATCTGATACAAGAACATTTGCGGAAAAAAGAAAATCAGCATAAATAAGCTTGCAGGAGGTATTTTATCAAATCCTTTTGTCACAGCAACAAATCCTAAAATCCCAATCACTCCAATGAGGATAATTGTGTTAATTCTTAATGCCCATTTTAAATATCCTTTTTCTACCCAAATTTTCCAACTGTCAGTTATTTCTTTATTCTGAACCTGTTCTGTTAGGAAATCTATAAACTTCTGTGAGTCACTTTTAAAAACGTTGCTTGGCCTGTTATTCCCAAGTGTTACCTCAGACGTATCAGTCACTATTTTTCTTAGGATTTGTCCTTGGTCAATTACTAGTCGCTTTATTTCACTGAGTTCAATGTCTGGAATTTCCGCATAATTGAAAAGCAGTTTTTGCTTCCATCTAAAATGGAGAGTTCCATTGTCATAGGTCACATTGAGTCTGCCATATGAGAAATAAAGGAGCAGTCCAAATAGTCCAATGATCCCGAGAACCGTCACCGCTAATTGAACTACTGAGTTGTCTATATGGCTTGGAAGTAACAAAGCAGGGATAAACAAAACGGAAAAGGCAAGTATGCTAATCAGCACTCTATTTTGCTTAAAAATCAATATGCTGAAATTCGTTGTCAATGTCGTTTTTTCAAATTAGCGCCAACAAGTAAATAACCGCAATTGAGTTGCACTTTACCCTAGTATTTGAGGAATAACCGCAACTCAGTTGCACTTATTCCGCTTGTGGGCTGATTACAGTCTCTCTATTTTGGCTAACCCTTTGTT
>JBLIES010000178.1:0-7318 GCA_047633135.1 Roseivirga sp. | reverse complement strand
ATGGCTGGGTTTCTATTAGGGTTGTTGATTTTTAAGCTTTTAGCCCCTGGTTTTGCCTCTTTTTCAGAATTCGCATTCGAGGATACTCTTTCGTTTAACCAAGTCGGCTTATTCTTTGCATTTACATTAGCCACTGCACTCATCTCTGGCGTGCTGCCTGGCCTATTCTTTTCTAATATCTCAATTTTGAGGTTATTTAAACGTGGCAGTTCAAAAAACAATTTCTCATTCGGGTATGTTAAAAAAGTGCTTATTGTCGTCCAAGTCAGCCTAAGTCTGTTGGTATTTACCATGGGCTTTTTGTTAGTCAATCAATCTCACTTAATCATCAACCAAAAGTCCCCCTTCACGGGAGAAAACATAATAGGACTTGATTTACCAACAGCAGACAGCCTCAATACCATATTCAGAACTGAGCTTAACAGCATCAGCGGTGTTGAATCAGTTGCAAGCCTAGAAGTTCTTCCATACTCAATAGATAGCCGTACCTATGTCATTAAGAAGTTTCACGCACAGGAGTCAAAAGAAAACTATGCTTCAATTCTGCATTACAGTGACAGTGGCTTTGCTTCCACTTTTAACCAGTCCATTAAATGGCTTGGAAACAAGAAAGCCCAGACCAATCAACCCTATTTTTTAGTTAATCGAGCATTTGAAGAACAACTGAATGACTCTATAAAAACCATACGTGAAGGTCTTTACTCTACGGGTGGCGATTACTATCCAGTTCTGGGGATAGTCGAAGACTTGAACCTAGGCGAAGTGATGAATGAAATTAGCCCAGCGGCCTTCTTAATCGTTGATAATTACAACTATACCTCTGTAGCCATTCGTGTGAATGAAGCAAACTTTAAAAGCACACTAACCAAAATAGAGCATAGTTTTCAAGGCCAATATCCTGATGAATCATTCTACCCATTGTTTTTTGATGATATTCTTCAAGAAAGGCTCAGCCAGTTCAAGAATATCATCAATGCATTCATCTTCGTCTTCTGTTCTATCATTGCGATTACCCTAATGGGGCAAATCGGGATGGCTATGTTTCAGGCTCAAACCAAAGAAAAAGAAATTGGTGTACGAAAGGTTCTTGGCGCAAGTTTCAACCAAATTACTGGCCTTCTGCTGAGGACAACCTTTATACAGTTGGTTATTGCAGGAGCTATTGCCTGTCCGCTGGCGTATCTCATATTTCGAGAAATCATTCCAAATTTCTCTATACCCTTGACACTAAAGCTATATCACTTTATAGGCGCATTTCTATTGTTTGCAATACTTATCACAATTCTAGTTTCTAGCCAAACTTGGAAAGTAGCCAACCGTAACCCAACTGAATCGCTTAAAAGTGAATGAGAAAGGAGTGCTTATAGCACTCCTTTTGTACTAGGTAATCGGTTCATTTCATCGGCATTGCGTTGGACCGCCATTTTAATGGCTTTCGCAAAGGCCTTGAATATAGCTTCAATTTTATGGTGCTCGTTCTCTCCTTCTACTTTGATATTGAGGTTGCACTTGGCTGCATCAGAAAAGGATTTGAAGAAGTGCATAAACATCTCAGTTGGCATATCTCCTACCCTTTCGCGCGAGAATTTGGCTTCCCAAACCAACCATGGTCTGCCGCTAAAATCAATAGCCACTTGTGCCAAAGCCTCATCCATAGGTAATAAAAAGCCATAGCGATTCACTCCTTTTTTATCTCCAATCGCTTTTGCGTAAGCTTCGCCTAAAGCCAAAGCTGTATCTTCAATAGTGTGGTGTTCGTCAATATGCAAATCACCCTTTACTTTGACAGTTAAGTCCGCTCCAGAGTGCTTTCCTAATTGGTCGAGCATATGATCGAAAAAGCCTAAACCAGTTTCGTTGTTACACTGACCAGTACCATCTAAATTCAATTGAATTAGAATGTCAGTTTCTTTAGTTACTCTGTGTACTTCGGCATTTCTTGGAGGCATTTGCAAGAAGTTGAAAATCTCATCCCAACTCATGGTAGTCAGCGCTGCTCTATCATTTTTTTCTTCCGCTATAAAAATTGCTTTCGCCCCTAAGTTGTCTGCCAACTGAATGTCTGTAACCCGATCACCTAATACGTACGAATTAGCTAAATCATAATCACCATTCATGTACTGCGTCAACAAGCCTGTTCCCGGCTTTCTTGTTGGTGCGTTTTCATGCCCAAATGTTCTGTCGATGACAATTTCATCCCAAACTACGCCTTCGTTTTCAAGCGTTTTCAGCATCTTATTCTGAGCGGGCCAAAAAGTATCTTCTGGGAAAGAATCCGTACCTAAGCCATCTTGATTAGTGACCATCACCAAGATGTAATCAAGCTGCTCTGCAATTTTTCTCAAGTTAGAAATCGCTCCAGGTAAAAACGCTAGTTTCTCTAATGAATCTACTTGTTGGTCTTCTTTAGGCTCGATGATAATCGTACCATCACGGTCTATAAACAATATTTTTTTCATCCTTCTTTTGATAAGTGATCAGGTTTTGATGCTCGGCTAAATTAAACTCTTCAGCGCTTCAATCAATTTTTCATTCTCCTTTTCTGTCCCGACTGTGATTCGAATACCTCCTTCACAGAGCGCTACTTTAGACCGGTCGCGAAGAATAATTTTCCTTTCGATCAATTGATGGTACACCGCAGAAGCGTTATCCATTTTCACTAAGAAAAAGTTCGCATCTGTCGGGTGAATCATGTTGATTTTAGGGTTGTTAGCCAAGGCAATACCCAATTTTGTCCTATTTTCTAGAATCTCATTGACCATCTGATCTTTTCGAGAAACATTGACCAACGCGTCCAAAACCGTTTTTTGGGTCAATCCGCTTAGGTTATAAGGTGCTTTGATCTTATTCAAAATGGCCATAATTTCTTTCGAAGCGAAGGCCATTCCCAAGCGCAGTGACGCTAAGCCCCATGCTTTACTGAAAGTCTGTAAAACCAAAAGATTCGGGTACTTGTCGAGTTGATGGATAAAGCTTTCTCGTGAAGTAAAATCAACATAAGCCTCATCTATAATGACGATCCCTTTGAAGGTCTTTAAAACCTTTTCTATCTTTTGAAGGGAAACATCATTCCCCGTAGGGTTATTTGGCGAACAGATGAAGAGCAATTTGCTCTTCATATCAGTCTTTGAAGTAATAGCCTCCAAATTCAAATCATAATCCGTTGTCAGCAATGCTTCACGCACCTCCACATTATTAATATCGGCACTGACTTTATACATGCCGTAGGTGGGTGGGTTGATCACAATATTGTCTTGGCCTGGCTCACAAAAAGCCCTAATGAGCAAATCAATAGGCTCATCGCTTCCGTTGCCTAGGAAAATGTTTTCCGGAGCAATCCCTTTAACTTCGCCAATCTTCGCTTTCAAATCATGTTGATAAGGATCAGGGTAGCGGTTCCATAACTCTTTGGTTATTGACCCGATTGGGTTTTCGTTGGCATCCAGAAAAACACCTTCATTGCCTTTATAATCATCCCTAGCAGAAGAGTAAGACACTAGTTTTTGCAAGTGCTTTCTTAAAAGCGCATTAGGATCAAACATTGTTGATACTGTTTAATCTTAGCGTTACTGCATTTTTATGCGCTTGAAGCAATTCCGCTTCTGCCATTCGCTCTACAATTGGACCAAGGGCTTTCAGTCCTTCTTTTGTGATTTCCTGGTACGTGATTTTCTTCACATAGCTATCCAAAGAAACACCGCTGTACATTTTTGCATAGCCGTTGGTGGGCAAAGTATGGTTGGTCCCCGAAGCATAGTCTCCAGCCGACTCCGGAGTGTAATTGCCGATAAAGACTGAGCCAGCATTAATGATTTCATCCGAAATAATCCAAGGATTATCTACCGACAAGATCAAATGCTCTGCAGCGTATTCATTCAACAGTGCAACGGCCTCTTGGGCTCTTTCCATCACTATTGCGATACTATTTTCAAGTGCCTTGGCTGCGATTTCCTTTCTCGGTAAAGCGACTAATTGAGCATCTATTTCCGATTGAATGGCTTTGACCACCGCTTCAGATGAGGCCACCAGAACCACCTGAGAATCCACTCCATGCTCCGCCTGCGACAATAAATCCGCAGCAACAAAAGCAGCCACAGCAGTTTCATCAGCATAAATCGCTAGTTCAGACGGACCAGCGGGCATATCAATCGCCAATCCATATTTAGTAGAAAGCTGCTTAGCAGCAGTCACATATTGGTTACCTGGACCAAAAATTTTATTCACTTTAGGAATCGTATCCGTTCCAAAGGTCATAGCAGCAATGGCTTGCGCTCCACCTACTTTAAAAATCTTATTCACCCCTACGAGATGAGCCGTGAATAAAATTGCCGGATTGATTTTTCCGTCCTTATCGGGTGGAGTACACAATACAATCTCTTTACATCCCGCGATCTTTGCTGGCACTGCCAACATTAATACTGTAGAAAGTAAAGGAGCTGTTCCTCCAGGAATGTAAAGGCCGACCTTTTCTATTGCGACAGATTTTCGATAGCAATTCACGCCAGGCATTGTTTCTACCTGTAAAAGTCCCTGCTTTTGGGCGCTATGAAAAGTATCGATATTATGTTTGGCTGTAGCGATCGCTACTTTCAAATCTTCTGGAACAAGCGCGATGGCCTCCTCAACTTCAGCGTTACTTATGTCAAGTGACGCTACATCTACTCCATCAAATTTTACGGTGAGACTTTTTAAGGCATTGTCACCTTCTGCTTTCACCTGTTCCATAATAGGCTTCACTATGGCCTCTATGGTTTCCAAATCCATAATTGGGCGCTTAAGCAAGCTTTCCCATTCAGATTTTGGAGGATTGATAACAAGTTTCATAAAATCATTTTTTCGATTGGGACCACCAAAATACCTTGTGCACCAGCATCTCTCAATTCTTCGATAATTTGCCAGAAGTCATCTTCCTGAATCACTGAATGAACAGAGCTCCAGCCTTCAGTAGCCAAAGGCAATACCGTTGGACTCTTCATGCCCGGAAGGATGCTAATGATTTCATCAACCGACTCATTTGGGGCATTTAACAAAATATACTTGTTGTTTTTTGCTGTTTGTACAGAGTCGATTCTAAAGATCAATCGATCTAAAATCGCCTTCTTTTCTTCAGAAAGGTTTTTATTCGCCAGTAATACTGCTTCTGATTTATAAATTACCTCCACCTCCTTCAGTCCGTTGCTCATTAAAGTTGAGCCAGAACTTACGATATCGCAAATACCATAGGCCAAACCAATGCTAGGTGCTATCTCTACCGAACCGCTAATTTCATGAATTTCAGCATTCACGTCATTGGCTTTAAGGAAATCTTTAAGGATTCTTGGGTAAGAAGTAGCCAAGCTTCTACCCTCAAAATCATGAAGGCCTGTGTACTCTTGGTTTTTATCGATGGCCAAAGAAAGCCGGCATTTTGAGAAGCCTAATTTCTTTACCCAATCCACGTCTTTGTTTTTTTCCTCGGCTTCATTTGCCCCCACAATTCCTAAATCAGCAATACCATCCTGAACATAGCCAGGGATATCGTCATCTCTTAGAAAGAGAAATTCCATTGGGAAATTGGATGCTTCGGCCTTCAGTTTGCCTGTTCCATTATTGACTTTTATTCCGCATTCTTTAATTAAAGAAAGTGAATCATCGCTTAGTCTACCGCTCTTTTGAACTGCTATGCGTAGTGTTGTTTTCATGTTTTATATTTTGCTATCGATCGTTTGGCAATTGAATCAGGCCTTAACAACCGTAAAGTCTTGAAAATGATTTATAAAAATTTAAACGAATGTACCGACAAAAACTGCCGGGCGGGGGTATATGTCTATCTCTCTTACGAGAGATGGTGGAAATGGTGCACATGGTGTGCAGGAATTGAAGCGATATGTGTGTTTTTCAACATCGTTGACAAAGGTAACCAAGGCTGGCAATTCAGCAAATAAAAATTCAGTCTTTCTCCGTTTAAAGTTCTTGGGTATGGCTTAATTCAATTACTCAAAGTTGCAGCCCTAGCTTTAGTAGCAAAATTCTTGACTAACGAAAAAATAAAGTGTTAGAACAATAAAAATAGCTCGATCACCACTACTTACTTCTGCCAATAATCAACCACTAACACATCGGCCAAAATACCCTCTAATAAAGCACCAAAAGCCTGATGGTCTGGGTGGGGTAAATACGCAGCACGACCCTCTTCAGACTTGAAAGTAAGGAAGTAGCAATGTGTGAAGCCTTTGTCTAAGCCTTCTGGGCTATTGTTTAAACCCCACTCGAAATCCTGTATTTGCGGAATCTTGCTTGGAAGTGCTAAGAAGGCATCTTCTGCAATTTTAATCGCTGCGGGATCAGCCTCTGGCTTAAATTGAAAAAGTACTACATGCCTCAATTGAGGTTCCTCTTCAACTCCTATATTGGTTTCGCTAATTTCTGAATGGGTTGTTTGACAACTAAATGTAGCCATAGAAAAAAATAGAATAGCACTCAATAGAGCAGCAGAGGAGAGTTTTAGGTTGCATTTCATCTTCGAAGTTAAGAGTTTTAGTTGATAGATTACTCAAATTAAGCTCCCGAATGATGCCCCTAGTTCACCTCAAACTGGCTTTTTACTTCTTTCAAGCCCTTCAATCTATTCAAAGCCAGGGAAGACGGAAGCCTTTTGTTCTTGATCAAAAGATCAGTCACCATTTCGCCTACGGCTGGACCCATCTTGAAGCCATGACCAGAAGAGCCACAAAGTATTGTAGTATTTGCCAGCCCTGGTGCTTTGTCCATAATGAAATCACCATCTAGAGAGTTTTCATAAACACAAGTATGGTGATGATGCAAACTGGTGTTTTTTAACGCTGGAAAACGTTGCGCCACAACAGCGGCCATTTGTTGATAAATATGCGTGGTCAATCCTCGGTCATCCTTGTCGGGGTCGAGTACCCAGTCCCGCTGATCATACGCCAACTTAAAACCTTGCCCCAAATGATCTGGAATGCCATAATACATTTCATCGCCAGCCCTGAACTCTAACCAAATGGGCAAATGATCACCTAAATGATTTGCTGGCGCTTCGAAATAATAAACTTCCTGCCGTGTGACATTTATGTAAGGAGCTAAACTTGGGAAAAGCTTTTTCATCCATGGCCCGCAAGCCAACACAAAATGATCGGCTATCAAGTGCTGACCATCCGAAGTAATAAGTGCAGAAACTTCTCCCTCCCCTTCAATCTTGACCACCTCGGCTTGCAAGAATTGTCCGCCCAATTTTTCGAATTCGCTTTTCACTATGCTGCACGATCGGCTGGCCTCTAAATACCCTGCTTTGGGTTCTAAATAGGCTGAAGTGATTCCA
>JBLIES010000177.1:0-7331 GCA_047633135.1 Roseivirga sp. | reverse complement strand
ACAGCCATTGCCCTTTTTGTATTGGCGGTCACTCTTTATTTTTACTTTAGACAGCGCCTTACCCTCACTAAATTAATTGTTAAAGAGGAAAAGGAAGGTCATATCAAGGCAGTGAACGAGCTTATGGTGCAACAGCAAACCAAAACCCTCGAAGCCATGGTGGATGGGCAAGAGAAAGAAAGAAAAAGAATTGCCAAAGAATTACACGATCACTTCGGTAGCCTGATGGCAGCTGTTAAAGTTAATCTGTCTGCTGTGGCCGAGGACAACTTGATTGCCATGGAAAACAGCGAGCAAATGAAGAACTTGGCCATTTTGGTGGATAAGGCCTGCGAAGATATTCGCACTTTATCGCACTCTATGAACATTGGTATTTCAGAGAACTTTGGTTTGATCCCCGCATTGAAGGATTTAGCAAACTCTATCTCTCAGTCCGAAAGAATTCAAGTGCAGTTTCATGCGTCTAATTTCAATCAAGAATTAGATTTAGCCACCGAAGTAACCGCTTATCGACTAGTGCAGGAATTAGTGAGTAACGCATTGAAACACGCTAAAGCCACAAAAATCACCATTCAGTTGACTTGCTTTGAAGATATTTTGAATTTGATAGTAGAAGACAATGGTGTAGGCTTTGATGCTGATTATTTGATGGAAAATTCCATCGGCCTCGGACTTAAATCTATTCAAACTAGAATCAATAATGTGAAGGGTGATTTTGAAGTCGATAGCCAAATTGGAAAAGGAACAACCGTCATTATTGATTTGCCTGTAATGCCTGAACTATCCCTTATTTTATCATGATAAAAGTACTCTTAGTAGATGATCATCAGTTGTTTGGAGAGGGCGTTCGGTCCATGTTCAAACCTGCAGACGGTATTGAAATTACAAGAATAACCACCAATGGTCATCAGGTACCGAGTATCCTTGATGAAGAAAAAATTGATGTGATCTTGATGGATATCAGCATGCCAAATATTGACGGTATTGGCGCAATGCAATTGATGAGACAAAAAGGATTTGATGTACCAGTCTTGATGTTAACCATGCATCAAGAAATGAAATACATTAGGCGAACATTAGAGGGTGGAGCACAGGGTTATATTTTAAAAGACGCTTCTAAACAAGAGCTAACAGAAGCAATTCAAAAGGTCAGCCGCAGAGAAAACTACTTTCACCCTAAAATTAACAACCAAATCTTCGATTATCTAAGAGGGGACAAGGGGAAGGAAGATGTCGACTTAATCGGGCAACTTTCTGACCGTGAAAAGGAAATTATAGGCTGTATCGGCAAAGGAATGAATAGCAAAGCCATGGCTGATGCACTTTTCATAAGTGAGCACACCGTTAAAACGCATCGCAGAAATATTATGCACAAACTCGGAGTGAAAAACACAGCGGAGTTAGTCACCTTTTCAATGGAAAACGGAATCATTTGATTGCGTTTTCCATTTATTTCTGAATTTCCCCAAAACCCGAGCGAAAGATTGATTACCCCAAGCGTGTAACTTTTCGTTGGGGATCAATGGCTTGTCTACTCCTTACCTTCCGTTTTCTAACTACGCTCTCTTAACGCTACAATTGCCCACATCTTTGTTTAGTTTTGCGGTTCTTAAAACACATCCAATTCAATGCAAGTACATTTTAATCGAATCGCCAAAGAACTCTCAGTTGCTACAAAGCAAGTAGCCACCACGATTGATTTGTTGGACCAAGGAGGAACCGTACCCTTTATTTCTCGCTACAGAAAAGAATTGACAGGGAGTTTAGATGAGGTGCAAATTGCTGCGATTCGCGATAGGATCGTGCAATTGCGCGACCTTGATAAAAGAAAAGAAGCAGTGCTCAAGTCGCTGAGAGAGCAAGAAAAGCTGACCCCTGCGCTAGAGAGCCAAGTCAGTGAAGCTGAAACCATGGCCAGGCTAGAGGATATTTACCTGCCATACAAACCAAGGCGAAGGACTAAGGCTACCATCGCTCGCGAAAAGGGCCTAGCGCCTTTGGCGAAAATGATTTTCGAACAAACCAATCAAGATCCTTATGTGAAGGCTGCCGATTTTGTGAACGCTGAAAAGCAAGTAGAAGACATAGAGCAGGCCTTGCAGGGTGCCCGAGACATCATGGCAGAATGGATCAACGAAGACCAAGAAGTCAGGGCTAAAATGCGTAAGTTTTTTCAAGAAAAAGCAGTATTTAAAGCCCGTGTGTATCCGGGTAAAGAAGAAGAAGCACAGAAATACCGAGATTATTTCGAGTGGGACGAAGCCGTCTCTAAAGCACCGTCTCACAGGGTTTTGGCCATGAGAAGGGGAGAGAGCGAAATGTTCTTGATGCTGGACACAGTGCCGTCCGAGGAAGAGGCGATAGCGCTTCTGGACAGACAAGTAGTAGTAGGCCGCTCACAATCATCGGAACAGGTAAAACTGGCGATTCGTGATGGCTATAAGCGCTTACTTCAGCCAAGTATGGAAACCGAATTAAGAATGGTTTCTAAGAAAAAAGCAGATGAAGAAGCTATAGATGTTTTTGCCAAAAACCTGAAAGAACTGTTAATGACAGCTCCACTAGGAAGTAAGAACGTCATGGCAATTGATCCAGGTTTCAGAACGGGCTGCAAATTAGTTTGCCTCGATAAGCAAGGCAAGCTGCTGCATTTTGAAGCCATTTTCCCGAATGAGCCGATGAAGCAAACCACTAAAGCGGGTGCAGCGGTCAAACACTTGGCAGAGAAATTCAATATCGAAGCCATTGCCATTGGGAATGGAACGGCAGGTAGAGAAACCGAGACTTTTGTGAATGCGCTGGGCTTGCCAAAGTCAGTCCTCGTGGTGATGGTGAACGAAAGTGGCGCCTCTATTTATTCTGCTTCAGAAATTGCAAGGAATGAATTTCCAAACGAAGATATCACAGTACGTGGATCTGTGTCAATTGGCCGAAGGCTCATGGATCCACTGGCCGAATTAGTAAAAATCGACCCTAAGTCTATTGGGGTGGGCCAATACCAACACGATGTCGATCAATCCGCTCTGAAGCATTCTTTAGATGATGTGGTGATGAGTTGTGTTAACGCAGTAGGGGTGGAGGTCAACACGGCTTCGGAACAACTGCTTACTTACGTGGCAGGTTTGGGGCCTCAACTGGCCAAGAATATTGTGGAATACCGAAACCAAAATGGCCCTTTCAAGAACAGGCAAGCCATTAAGAAGGTAGGACGACTAGGGGAGAAGGCCTTTGAACAAGCGGCTGGCTTTTTGCGAATTTATGGTGCTGCTAATCCTTTGGATGAAAGTGCGGTACACCCAGAGGCTTACGCCATCGTTAATCAAATGGCGAAGGATTTGAATTGCTCCATTACAGATTTGATTCAAAAAGAGGAACTCAGAAAGCAAATAGAACCCAAAAAGTACATCACAGATCAAATCGGCTTACCGACTTTAAAAGATATTATTGCAGAATTAGCCAAGCCAGGGCGCGATCCGAGAGCGCAATTCGAGGCTTTCAGCTTTATGGAAGGCGTCAACAGTATGGAAGACTTAAGGACTGGAATGAAATTGCCTGGTATTGTTACCAATGTTACCAACTTCGGTGCTTTCGTAGATATTGGGGTGCATCAAGATGGTTTAGTACACATCAGTCACTTGTCCGATACTTTTGTGAGCAATCCAGCCGAGGTAGTCAGCGTGCAGCAACGAGTGGAAGTGACGGTACTCGAAGTAGATATTAAGCGAAAAAGAATTGCGCTTTCGATGAAGGGAGAGGCCAAACCTCAGGTCAAGAAAAGCGATAAGGCTAAACCAAAAGCCCAACCAAAAAAGGAATCTACTAACGATATGGCAGATAAGTTAGCCGCGTTACGCGGTAAATTTGGGAAGTAATTGATGTTTAGAAACATTTCTATTGGCTCTGGTTATCAGATTTGCATCTAATCAAACCAAATCTAAATCGTGCAGATATTGATATGGACGATCTGTCCATATCAATGTTTTCATTTACTATTTGTGTTGACCATATCCCCTTTATAGCCCATGCAAATCATTTGCTTAGACAAGGCTTTGGTCAATTTTTATTAATTGTTGCTGTGAATATCAAGGATTTCTAATGCTCTCTTATTAAGTCTCCTTTCCGTTTCTTCTCTAATTTGAGACCTTTGAAATTGTTGCGGAGGGTGCGAACGATGAACAAAATAGCTTTGGACGATGGTTCTTTCTTTTCCAGACTTATTAATTGTTCCTCCATGCCAAACATGAGAATTTAGAAAAATTACATCACCAGCTTTCGCATTCAAAATAATTTCATTCGGATGCTCAGCTTTTTGATCAGGCATTGCTTCATATGGCGTCCTCCCTGATTTGCTGTCGCCATTGGCGAACATTTGGCGGTATCGTGCCGCTTATTCTTTGTCCAAAATGACAACTTCTTCAACGGCAGCAAAAGCATCAGCATCTAAAACCTCGCGCCACAAATAGCTAAAGTCGGCAGCCATGTACCCGCCAATAAAATTGTGCGCAAAATAGGTGCTGTGGTAACTCGGAATGAGTTGGCTGATGAGTGTTAAACGCTCGATTTCTATTTTTTCAAAGTCATTGGCGCCAACGGTATTTGGCTCAGAAAGGGTGTGCCAAGACACTTGTAAATATGCAGCTGCCATGATTCTACAGTTTCAAAACCGCTGTTAAAACTGTTTGCAGCATTCATGCAGGCCATCATTTCTTCAGAAATATCTTCTCCAGTTTCATAGTGCCGAGCGTACATCTTTAGTACTTCCGGCTTGATGATCCAGTTCTTCATTACTTGGCTTGGGAATTCAATAAAGTCGCGCGGTACACGAGTACCCGAAAGCGACTCGCATGTTACCTTGCTCAACAGGCCGTGCAATCCGTGACCGAATTGATGAAATAAGGTTTCAGCCTCAGAGAAAGAAAGTAATGATGGGCCAGCTGCCGTTGGAAGAGGGAAGTTAAAGTTGCTGGTAAAGTTTAGTATAAGAGCAGTAGCGATATAAAACATACTGCTTTTCAAGGAGAAAGATACTTAATATAAAGCAATAACGGCTTGAGGATGCTCTCAAACCGTTATTGCTTTTATGCCTTGTATTTGCCTTCAATGGTCAATATAGTTAATGGAGTGAAAGTCTCCTATGCACCTGTCGAGAGGAAGCATTAGTAAGCTGCACGCGTGTCGCTGAAGCTTTAGCGTAACCTGCAAGGGTGGTAATTGTGAAGTTACATCTGAAGTAAGCAGGACTACAAAAGGCTGAACTAACGAATATTCATGAGAACGGAGCGTTTGAAATGAACGAGCGCAGCTCCTGATAAAGAGGCATGTTGTACAGGGTGGGCAAGCACATCTTTGTGAAGCCCTTGACCAACAATCTCTATTTGGTAGATGTCGCAGGAATCGGAGGAAGGAATGTGTCCTTACTTGGAGGACAGAGCGTTAAGAAAATGTCTAGCAGATATTTTTAGCAATGGGCCGGCTTGTAGGGCAGTCGGACTCCACGAGTTTGAAGACCGAGAAGTCAGCCCCGAGGCATAGTAGTCAACAGGACCTGAGCCGTAAGCACTGCGGAGTGCTCACGAATTTTCGAAGGAGCGAACCCCGTATCAAGTACGCACCCACCTTTTAATTGAACACTGTTGTGAGTGTTTCCACTGTCTTCTAAAACAAAGGTGTTTATTTTAGCATTTATCAGGTCTAATTCAGTATCAGGTAATGAGTGAATATCGTTTATTGTTTTTTAATGAAGCATGAAATCCATTCCTGAATTATTGTGAATTGAGTTTTTTGTTTCTAACAAGAACTTGATTTTTATTTCTATTGCGGCTGTTAATCTGGCAATGCCATCGCCAATAATTACAATCTTCAAATCAAACATTTTTTAATTCGTGAAATACTCTCTAATAAAATGGCTTCCGAAGTTGAGAAGCAAATTCTTATGTAGCCTTCTGCACCTTTTCCAAACCATTTTTCTAACCCTGGTACCACTGCTACTTTAGCCTCATTCAGTAAAATTTCGTAAACCTCTTGGCTCGTTTTATTCGTTTTTTGAATATTGACAAATGCAACATAACAGCCGTCTGGAGCGATGCAACTTAAGTTTGGAATGGTATTAATTTCACGAACTAAAAGATCTCTCATTTTTCTTGTGTGATCGACAAACCCTGTTAGCCAATAATCACATTTTTCTAGTGCCGCTATTGCCGCGATTTGCGATAAAACATTGGCTCCATGAATAGTGTATTTATGCATTGAGTAATCCACAATGCTATTGTAATGTTGTTCATTGTGTGCTATAATAACTCCTATGCGGAGGCCTGCCATTCCAAATGATTTACTGAAACCAGTAACAGTTATTGTTTTATTTCTTATTTCTTCGTTTAATGATGCTATACTGACAAATTCGGCAGGATGATATACGATATCACTCCATATTTCATCTGATAAAATGGTCAAATCATATTTTACTGCAATTGAGCCTAGCATAAGTAGTTCATCTCTAGTAAATACTTTACCTGTTGGATTCAGTGGATTACAGAGGCAAATTAATTTTGTTCTATTTGTTATTAGATGTTCTAGCTTTTGAAAGTCAACTTTCTTAGTGTTGGGGGGAATCGAAAAAGGAATTGCTTTTGCACCTACTTTTTCAATAGAATACTTAAACAAAAAATCAACAGGGTCAAAGATAATTGCTTCGTCTCCAGTATTTAATAATGTTTTGCAAGTCAAATAAATACCAAAAGCGGTACTGTCAATAGGTAGCACAAAATCAGATTTAACAGGAACATTTCGTTTTGAAACAAAAAAAGAGGCCACACTTTTTTTTAACTCAATGAGTCCTTCAGAAGGGCCATATGAAAAGTATTGGCCCTTACAATAATCTATAATAGCTTCTGATATTTCTGGAGCACTTTGAAAATCAGGATCCGCTGCAGTAAGAGGAATCACATCATCTGGAAGTTCAGCCCACCTCAGATTAAAAGCCCTGCTCCTGAGTAGATCAAAATTTACTTTATTGGAATCAAATAAATACATAATTGAATCTTTTAGTTCATTGTTACTAACGCTCAGGCTATGCCGCGTATCCCGCAGGGTATGCAGTATAGGTGATGTGTGTGCCCAGCATGGGTACCTGACTTGGTATCTAAGTTACCAAATTATTCCAGAGTGTGTAACTGCATTGCAGGCAGCAAGTTGGTGAAGCCTGTGAGTAAGCCGTACGCGTGTGGCTGAAGCTTTAGCGTAAACACAAGCTGGTTTGGCGTGAGGCATGCAGTCAAGGAAGCGAGAAACAATCCCGAGGCTTAAGGACGGTACTGACGAACAGGAACGGCATA
>JBLIES010000176.1:0-7379 GCA_047633135.1 Roseivirga sp. | reverse complement strand
AGTTGATCATCTACCACCTTGATTTCTTTGCCTTCTTCCAAACTCTTTTTAACCCAAAGAATAATATTGGTTCTACTCATGTCGTGGGCAATGCCATAAACCAACACAGTCCTTACAATCGACCAGTCTAATTTACTTTGAGTGATGATCTGTTCTGAGGCTAATTTACTTTCGCCATAATAACTAATTGGATTAGCCTCTGCCTCCTCACTATAAGGCCCTGACTCTCCATCGAAAATAAAATCTGTAGACAAGTGTACTAAAAAAGTATTATTTACCTCGCAGGCATCAACGATGTATTGAACAGCATTGACATTTAAGTCCCAACACTCCTCTTTTTCAGTTTCGCATTGGTCTACGTTCGTCATCGCAGCGGTATGAATAACGACATCAGGTTTGTGTTGCGCAATTGCGCTTTTCACTTGAGATTCGTTGGTAATATCAAGCGAATCATACGCGTATTTACGCTCATCGAAGGGCAATCTATTGGCGCCACGGGCTGTCGCAATAAGCTCATGTTCAGCTCCATTGATGATTAATGAAACCAATTTTTGTCCAAGAAGACCATTCGCACCTGTAATCAGAATTTTCATCAATCTTTCTTTTTAGGATACTCGATACCGTACTTTTGAGTTATTTCAGCCTTAGACATTTGCTTCACCGCAATGTCCATTCTCACATCTTCTAAAGGCTTGTCTCGCTGATTGGTCGCTAAGGCTGCAATTTTATCAATCACATCCAAGCCTTCCACCAACTGACCAAAAATCGTGTACTCACCATCTAAGTGCGGAGTACCTCCGACAGAGGTATAAATTTCTACTTGTTGATCTGTGTAACCAGGATCTGTTTGTGCACCAAATTCTTTCTCTATCAATGCTCTTGAGCTGAATACCAATTCCTGTTGCGCAGAGGCGAAGTCGTAAGTCGTATCTTCCTGCACTTTGGCTACATGGTAGTTATACTTCTCATTCAGCGCTATGTATTTATCCATTTTGCGCATTCTTTCGAAGAAGCCATTTAAACGAAGAAAGTCTCTTCTTTCTGCTCGAACTTTAAGGCCATCCATATCATACACTTCCCCTTGAACAATATAAAATTGAGAACCACTCGATTGTTTTCCTGGGTTTTGTGCATCACCAATTCTAGCTGCGGCTAGCGCGCCCTTTCTATGAAAGTATTTGTCGTTTTTAAACTCCGCCTCAATTCTATAATCAATGTCTTTAGCTTGACTACCAGTAGAAACATTTCCTGTTTGAATCATGAAGTTTTGGATCACTCTATGAAAAACAACAGAGTCATAATTCCCTGCTTTAGCCAAGCTTAAAAAATTAGCCTTGTGTAAAGGAGTATCATCATAAAGTACGGCAGTCATTTCTCCATAGGGAGTTGAAATCACTATAAGTTCATCCATTTCAGGCTTTTCACAAGCCAATACAACTAAACAAAGGGCTGATAATGCAAATTTCAAGAGGTTAGGTTTCATCAATTTCAGTTGTAAGTGTTACCATATTTTTTGGCAATTTCTGCCCTTGGCAATTCTTCAACAGTAACAAACATTCTCACATCAGTAACTGGGCGATCGCCAGGCGCTGTTTGAACTGCCGCAATTTTATCTATTACATCCAAACCTTGAATGACTTGTCCAAACACTGTATAAGCACCATCTAAAAATGGCGTTCCCCCTACAGTAGTATAAGCTTCTGCTTCGGCAGAAGACATGCGTAGTTTATTTCCTGTGGCAACACTTAGCTCATCTGCTAATTCCATAGCCTTGGCCCTGAATGTTTCATCTCCACCTTCGTTGAAAGCATCTTCTAATTGTTTATTCAAAGGATTATCTGGATCCATTCTTCTTAAATCAGAAACACATTGAGAAAGCGCCTGCATATTCAATTGCGTCTGTTCTTGAGGTACTACTCTTCCCTGAACAATATAAAACTGGCTTCCGCTTGATGCTCTTTCTGGGTTTCCTTGGTCACCCATTCTGGCCGCTGATAGCGCGCCTTTTTTATGAAAAAGGCTTGTATCAAATTCTGCTGGCACAGTATACCCAGGGCCACCGTTTCCTAAGCCCTCTCCTTCTGCTGCATTTTTAGATTTAGGATCACCTCCTTGAATCATAAAGCCTTTTATCACCCTATGAAACAGTAGGCTATCAAAAAAACCTTCCTTCGCTAATTTGATAAAATTCTCTTTGTGCTGAGGTGTTTGGTCATACAATATGGCTTTCATTTCACCCATATCGGTTTTGATAGTTACTAGATAATCGTTGCCCTCTAAGGCAACTTCCGTTTTCGTCTCGGTGCCGTCACCGCACGACACAATTGCCAAGGTAATTATAGCCAAAAGGGCTAATTGGATATACTTTTTCATTTTAAATAGATAATTGTGATTTGATTGTTTGTAATATTTCCTTGCCACCCGAAGTTAATACTTCTTGCGCAAGTTTTTCACCTATAGCTTTAGCGGCAGTCAATGGCCCCTTTACTGTTTTCCTAATGCTCTTTTGTCCGTCTAGGCTGATGATTCCGCCTGTCATACTAATTTCATTCTCGCTAAGGGTCGCCATGCCGAAAACGGGGATGGAGCAACCACCATCTATGGTTTTCAAAAATGCTCGCTCAGTTAAAAGACAAATTTCCGTTTGTTCGTGATTTAACGCTCTTCTCACTAAGGCCTTTTTTTCATCTGACAGTCTTATGTGCACCTCGATGGCTACAGAACCCTGACCAACAGCAGGAATAAATTCATCGAAACTCAAATATGAAGCGATCATATTTTCGTATCCCATTCTATGAACACCTGCATAGGCAAGGAGTAATGCTTGGCAATCGCCTTCTTCCATTTTCCTTATTCTGGTTTGAAGATTACCACGAATAGGAACTGTTTTAATATGTGGATAAAGATTTTTGAGCGTAGCAACTCTGCGGGTAGATGAAGTACCTATAACTAAGTCTCGATCATTCAGCGACACCTTTGTATTTGTGCTTACTAAAACATCATTGGCTAATTCTCGCTCTGAAAACGATATCAACTCGAAGGCGTCAGATAATGAAGACTGCAAGTCCTTGGCGCTATGGACGGCAATATCGATAGTTCCAGCCAACAGCTGCTCCTCTATCTCCTCTGTAAAAACCCCTTTGCTTCCAATTTTGGCTATGGCGACATCTAAAATTTTATCCCCCATCGTTTTTATGGTGACAATTTCCGTTTCAGCACCAGCAGCCTTAAGCTTTTCCTCAACGAAATAGGCCTGCCAAAGCGCTAGTTTACTTCCTCTGGTTCCGATTCTAATTTTCATCAGGCCTTAATTTTGGATGCAGTTCTTTTCTTAGGTTGGTGCTGCTCAATGTACTCTACGATTTTTCCAGCGATATCTACACCTGTTGCTCTTTCTATCCCTTCTAACCCAGGAGAGGAATTTACCTCAAGTACCAAAGGTCCCCTTGAAGATGGCAACATATCTACCCCCGCTACAGATAAGCCCAAAGCCGCTGCTGCTTTAATCGCCACTGATTTTTCTTGCTTCGTTAATTTTATCACTTCTGCCGAACCACCTCGATGAAGGTTAGATCGGAATTCTCCTTCCATACCCGTCCTTTTCATGGCGCCTACCACTTTACCATCCACGATAAAGATTCTCATGTCTGTGGCCTTGGCTTCTTTGATAAACTCTTGCACAATTATTCTTGCTTTGAGGCCATGAAATGCCTCAATTACAGACTGGGCAGCTTTTTTAGTTTCAGCAAGTACCACGCCCAGACCTTGTGTTCCTTCTAATAACTTAATGATCACAGGCGCACCGCCAACGTGTTCGATCAGTGATTTTTCTTCTTTGGAATAATTAGTAAAAGCAGTTTTAGGCATTGGCAGATTGGCCCCTGAAAGGATTTGCATGGAGCGCAGTTTATCTCTAGAGCGAACGATCGCTTGTGATTCCGTAGCACTAAATACGCCCATCATTTCGAATTGGCGAACTACCGCTGTACCATAAAAAGTAACAGAAGCGCCAATTCTAGGGATAACAGCATCAATTTCCTCCACCCTTCCCCCCTTATAAAAAATAGCAGGGCCCGAAGCTTCAATAACTAAATCGCATAAAAGGTGATCCAAGACTACCGCTTCATGCCCACGGCTCTCAATTGCCTTCACCAAACGCCTTGTGCTGTATAGGGATGAATTTCTTGAAAGTACTGCGATTTTCATTTCTTTGTATTTTGATTTTACGATTTATTATCCTGTTTGAGTCGATCGCCTTAGAAATCTCTCCTTGTTATCTAATTTTTTATTCTTGTGAGTCGGGTGTTGATGTACTCGAAATATTTTTTTTACTCACATCAACTATAAACCTGTTCTTTAATAGTTTACGCCCAATCAAGATCGGAAATTTCATTTTACTTCGGTCGGAGAGTGAAAACTCTGCTTTAATTCTTCTTTCAAGAATAACTACGGTGGTGATCACAATAAAGCGCTCTTCTGTATCACCATTAGAACTCCTGATTTTTTTCTTCTTAAAAGTAGTAGTTGAAAATTTACGCGCCCTCTTCTCGTTAATTTTAGTGCCTGATAATTGAAAGTTAAGCGTAGGAATTCCATCCACTTTAGAAAGCTTTAATTTAGAACAATTGATAGAAGAAGTGTAAGCTCCAGTATCAATTTTAGCTTCAACATCTTTCAGCCCAAACTCTGGCAGATTGATAAAATCCTGCCTCCCTATTAATTGAAGTGGTTTCGACATTTACTTATTTAGACCTCGCAATTTGCGCAATCGTAATAGATAAATCAAGGAAGAGGATTTTAGGGTTGGCATTACGCTCGATATGATAAATGGCTTCTTCTATTTTCGGCACTACCTCGCCAATTTTATCAGTAGAAAATACCTTGCTAAAATTAGCGACAAAGCCTTTTTCTGAGTCTGGGATGCGTTCCAACTGATCGATTCCATATTGATGAATGAGTGTATCTCTCATCACCTTGCTACCATTACTCAAAAGTCCTTTTTGAAATTCTTTCCCATTACTTTGAAACTCATCTGCCATTTTTATCAACGCTTGGAAATCAAAAGTAAAACAGCAACGCATCCACTGTTTAAATTGATCACTGCCAATAGTTTGACCTCCCACAGCTAAACTTAAGGCTTCGCGCATATTGCCCTCTGCCAAGTAGGCTATTTCATTGGCTTTGGCTTCATCCAAGCCTGCTTGTTTCATTCTGGTTCGGATATTTTCATCAGAAAAAGAAGAAACTTTAAGCAACTGCACTCTGGAACGAATGGTAGTTAAAAGCTTATTCTCATCATTAGAAACCAATAAAAAAATAGTTTTGGCAGGCGGCTCTTCTAAAACCTTTAAAATACCATTGGCCGCGTTACCGTTCATTAGCTCAGGCAACCAAATCAACATAATTTTGAATTTACCTTCAAAAGCCTTGAGCGAAAGGCTGGTGATGATGTTTCTACTTTCTTGCCTCGGAATAATCAATTGTTTGTCTTGCCAGCCAAAATGAAAACTCCAGTCTGACAAATTTCCATAAGGTAGTTTCAGCAAATAGTCCCTCCACTCTCTTAGAAATTTCTCGCTGGTGGCATCCTCCCTTTTAATCTTAAGTGTGGGAGCAGTCGGGAATATAAAATGTAAATCGGGATGAATGAATTTGGCATTTTTGGTACAGGAGGAACAAACTCCACAGGAATCATTCCCTTGCCTGTCTACACAGTTTAAAAAGTTGGCGAAAGCCAAAGCCATGGCAAGATTAGCAGAACCTTCGGCCCCTAAAAATAACTGCGCATGGGCAACATGGTCTGATCGAACTGCTTCAATCAGCTTTTGCTTCACCTCCTCTAAACCAATAATATCTTGAAAACGCATCGTTAAGGTTTTTCCCAAGTTCTGTATTGAGCAGTCAACTCAAATACTTTATCTGTAATTTCTTTTTCAACTGAAGAAAACTCCAAGCCTCTTCGCTTCATCACCGCCTCGGCTACTTCGTAAAATTTCTTAGTTTGAAAAGTGACTAAATCTGATGCGCCACCCCATGCGTAGGATGGAATAAAATTCTTTGGAAAACCAGCGCCAAAAACATTAGCGCCCACGCCAACCACAGTGCCGGTATTAAACATGGTGTTGATACCACACTTAGCATGGTCGCCCATCATTAATCCACAAAACTGTAATCCTGTTGGCTCAAAACACCCTGTGCTATAGTTCCATAGCTTTACATGGGCATAGTTATTTTTCAGGTTAGAAGTATTCGTATCGGCCCCAAGGTTACACCATTCACCGATTACTGAGCTCCCCAAAAAGCCATCGTGGCCTTTATTAGAATAACCAAAAATCACAGAATTACTCACCTCACCCCCTACCTTGGAAAACGGTCCTACGGTGCTATCTCCTTTGATTTTGGCACCCATGTTAACATGAGAGCCTTCGCACAAGGCAAATGCACCATGAATAATGGCACCCTCATGAACATGAGCATTCTTACCAATATACACAGGGCCGTGTTCAGCGTTAATGATCGCTGCTCTGATTGAAGCGCCTTCTTCGACAAAGAGATTTTTTTTACCGTAAACGATCGTATGTTCATCGGTAATAGGTTGGGAAGTGCGCCCCTTAGTTATCAGCTCAAAATCAGCCTCAATTTGCTCTCTATTGAATTGAAAAATTTCCCAAGGCTGTTGGATCAGCCTCCATTTATTATGGAATGACTTTATATGTTCCCCTGCTCCGTTAATGGCTAAAACTACTTCTCCAGCCACTAATTGTGAGTTTTCATCCAATGATTTAATTGCCTCCACAAGATGTTTATCAGGACAAAGTGCTCCATTTACCCTCACCGAAGATGTTAAGGCTTTATATTTTTTAGACAGATAATCTTGCGTTTCGAAGCCTACTTCGAAACCATATTTCTCCCACTTTTCGCTAATAGTCAAAATCCCAATTCGAATACAAGCCACAGGACGAGTAAATGTAAATGGAAGAAGATTCTCCCTGATTTGCTTGGGGTCAAAAAGATTGATCTGCATGACACAAAAATATAAAAGGCTTTGGAAGTAAGTGCCAAATGGTGAAAGTATTCTCTAAGATTTGGATTTCTAAATTTTACCTCTACATTTGTAGAGTACCCTCTAATAAAGTAGAGCATGAGCCTATCCAAAAGTGAAGAACAACTGATGAATTATTTATGGAAGCTAAATACAGCTTTCATGAAAGACCTGCTATTAGAATTTCCTGCACCCAAACCTGCTACCACAACAGTGGCCACCCTATTAAAGAGAATGCAAGAAAAGGGCTTTGTGGATTACAAGTTATTCGGAAACTCAAGAGAGTATTTCCCATTGGTGAAAAAGACAGAATATTTCTCGACCCACTTAAAAGGGT
>JBLIES010000175.1:0-7381 GCA_047633135.1 Roseivirga sp. | reverse complement strand
ACACTGTGGCATCTAGCTGAAAATTCGCTTGCTCGATGGTAAACCCTTCCCCTTTAATACTCCCCTGGAGGTTTACCTTTTGGTAAGTTTTATCTTCGGTAAGTTTTCCAATGTCGAAATTCTTTAAGCCTAATCTTCCGTTGTAAGTGGGTAGTTTTCCTTCATAACTGGTGATTTGGGTATTTGAATTCACTGTACCTATGGCTGTAACAAAATCACCATCCGCCACAAAATCATTGATTAGCCCATCGTATTGACCGTTAAGCTTCACTTTGCCGAACTTATCTATAATGCTAAAAGTTTTGGCATCAATTAAGGAGCGGATATCAGTCGCTTTCAAATAGGAGTCATCTAAATCTATATCGAAAATGGTTTCATTAATGTTGGGTAGGCCTTCTATGTCTAACTGACCTTTCAACTGGGAATCATTTCCGAACGCAATTACAAAGTCATTGGAAACAAATGAGTTGACTCGGCCCTTAAATTGGCCATCCACTGCGATTCCTTGATTATATTTTTTCAGATCGGGAGCAAAAAGCCCTATTTCGTTAGTATGTAGTGTGCTATTACTAAAATGAATATCGAAATCAACATTGGTATTGAATTCGGTCATGTCTTTAGGGTCTTCAAAATAGAAAATGACTTTATCCTTCAGGTGGGTGTTACCAATAATAAGGTCTAGCTCTTCGAAGGCCATACTCGTTAAGGAAGTTCGGAAATAGGTTTTGAAGCGGTCAATATTTAGGCCTGTTGCTTCATCTACTGCCCTCATACTTTTTACATCTATGGCAAAAGTATCTCTAACCTGCCTGAGGTTTCGAAGTTCAATTTTAAGGTTTTTAAGTTTAAAATGATTGTAATCAAATCCGTTTTTTATTGAGTCTTTGCGTGAATCAGAAAGGCTAAATTCAGAATTTATTAGGGTTACTTTGTCAATAGAAAAAATATTGGCTACTTCAGAAGGGGGGCCCTCTATGGCCGTAAGATCAATTATTTTCCGAACCCAATTATTGATATTTAACCCTACAGCATCTTCATCGCGCAAGTTGACTGAAGCGCCATTTAACCAAGCTTCGGCAATTTCAATATTCTTTCCTTCGATGAGGTTTCGAAGTTTAAATGAGGCCACTAGTTCGTTTATACTAATCATGGGTACATCGTTATGGTCATAGACGGTTAGGCCGTCTATCGTTACTGAATTGAACCACCTGATATTTGCGTATTTTATTTCAGAACGATAACCAGTATTTTCTGTGAGATAAGTGGTGGCTTTGTTAATAATAAAATTTTGAATGGGAGGGATGTACAACAAACCGACTATAAGGAATAATAAAATAATCGGACTCAAGAACAACCATAAGATTGACTTGACTATCCGTTTTTTAATAACTTGCGATCTGTTAATTTCTATACTCAATGCCTAAATCTGATATCAAAATACTGGCCCTTGAATCTTCTTGCGATGAAACTTCTGCAGCTATTGTCGATAATGGCAAAGTACTTAATAATATAATCGCCACACAATCTGTCCACAGAAAATATGGAGGGGTTGTACCTGAATTAGCATCACGCGCACATCAGCAAAATATTGTACCCGTTGTAGATGAGGCGCTAAAAAATTCAGGAATAGACAAGTCTCAGCTTTCAGCTATTGCATTTACGAGAGGTCCAGGCCTAATGGGGGCGCTTTTAGTGGGTACTTCTTTTGCTAAATCTATGGCACTCGGGCTCAATATTCCATTGATTGAAGTAAATCACATGCAAGCCCATATTTTGGCGCATTTTATTGATGAGCCAAAACCTAGTTTTCCATTTCTTTGCCTGACTGTAAGTGGAGGCCATACCCAAATTGTTTTAGTCAAAGATTATTTAGACATGGAGGTGGTAGGGGAAACACGTGATGATGCGGTGGGAGAGGCGTTTGATAAATCAGCAAAAATGTTGGGGCTAAGTTATCCTGGTGGCCCCTTGATCGATAAATATGCTCAACTAGGGAATCCAGATCGTTTCCCTCTCCCCTCAACGGAGATGCCAGGTTTAGAATATTCATTCAGTGGGATTAAAACTGGCATCCTATATTTTTTGCGAGATGAACTCAAAAAGGATGCGTCATTTATCAATGAAAACCTCAATGATATTTGCGCCAGTATTCAGCGTACTTTGGTAGAAATGCTCTTACAAAAATTGCGCAAAGCAGCTCGCCAATACAAGATTAATCATATTGCTGTAGCAGGAGGGGTTTCTGCCAATAGTGGTTTACGGAAAACACTCAAAGAGATGGCGATAAAAGAGAGATGGGATGTTTTTATACCAGCCTTTGAATACTGTACCGATAATGCTGGAATGATTGCCATGGCTGCACATTTTAAATTTTTAGCGGGTGACTTTAGTACTCAAGAGGTGAGCGCATTGCCAAGAATGAAATTTTAATTGCACTTATTGACTTAAGGGTATAAAAAGAACTCGAATGAAAAATAAATCGCTTTTGGGGCAGACCAAAACGCACCGTTATAAAGTGAGAGAAGAGGACTTTGCTTCATTTGAATCTGTAATGGTTCATAGCGTAGTGAGTACATTTGCACTCGGCAGAGAAATGGAATGGGCTTCTCGCTTGTTTGCTTTAGAAATGCGAGAGGAGGAGGAGGAGGGAATAGGTACATTTCTAGAAATTAGACACCTCAGCCCAGCGATTAAAGGCGCTGATTTAATTATTAAAGCCAAGTTGACAAGCATAGTTACCAATGAGATCGTTTGTGAAGTGGAGGTGCTCCAAGGGGAGAGAATAATCGCCAATGGTCGTACAGGACAGAAAATTGTAAAGACCACTAAGTTGATGCAAATATTTACTAGTTTAGAAAGATAGATGGCCAAGGAGAAAAGCAGGTTTTCGAACCACATAAATATAAAAAATAGAAGGGCGAGTTACGAGTATACCTTTCTCGACACTTTTGTTGCAGGCGTGCAATTGCGTGGTACAGAAATTAAGTCGATCAGGGAAGGAAAAGCCCAATTGCAAGAAGCGTATTGCTTTTTTCTTAAAGGAGAGCTTTTTATCAAGCAGTTGCATATTGCTCAATTCTCAGAGGGTAGTTACAACAACCATGTGTCTGACAGAGAAAGAAAGCTGCTTTTAAATAAAAGGGAGTTGTCCAGGTTAGAAACTAAAATGGAAGAAAAGGGCTTATCTATTATTCCGACCAGGCTGTTTATTAGCGATAGAGGTTTTGCCAAGTTGGAAATCGCTTTGGCCAAGGGTAAAAAACTCTTCGATAAGCGTGACTCCATAAAGGACAAGGATATAAAGAGGGATTTAGAACGTGCAAATTATTGATGGAGCCTTTAGATTTTGGAATTTCCCGTTTAAGCATTGTCCCTATAAGAGTTGAGGGTTCAGATGCCTCTGAGATGATTTCTCAACTGCTTTTTGGAGAGCATTATTCTGTGTTAGAAGTCTCTAAAAGCCAAAATTGGCTCAGGATTAAAAATGCCTTCGATCATTACGAAGGCTGGATAGATGCGAAGCAGCATGCTAAGATCTCTTCAGCGTTTTTTAACCAAATTAATAATACAGACTATAAGATTTGCATCGATCACACCTCTGAGATTCTCTACGGTAAGAATGTCATTCCCATAACATTAGGTGCTATTCTTCCAATTCTCAATAACCCACTTTTTATAGACCAAGAAAGGTTTGCTTTTAATGGTGATGCTAAAAGCCTTCACCAGAAGTGGAATGTTGATCAATTGGTCAGTCTTTCAAAAAAATACCTGAACTCACCTTATTTATGGGGGGGTAAGTCTCCCTTTGGTATCGACTGTTCTGGATTTACACAAGTGGTATTCAGGGTCTCTGGCTACCCACTTCCTAGAGATTCAAAAGATCAAATTCTTAAAGGCAAAGAGGTTGCTTTTGGTACAAGTCAACCTGGTGATTTAGCCTTTTTTACGAATAAAGCTGGAAAAATGAACCATGTTGGAATTGTACTTGCCAATCATCAAGTAATTCACGCTTCAGGAAGAGTAAGGATTGATCAACTCGATGAACAAGGCATATTTTCGGTTGAACAAAATGCCTATTCTCATACGTTATTTAAGATAAAAAGAGTGTTGAGAGACCATTCATGAGGTGCATATGATCACAATCTTAATTTCCTGTTCGAAAAGATAGGTAAGTGGGATAGGTTTTTTTAGAAAGGCATTTCATGTGGCGTAAATTTTAATTGAATTCGCATGAAACAGGTGTTAGTCTTAAATCAAGATTTCAGCCCGCTGACCTTATGTTCGGTAGAGAGAGCGTTTTTATTGATCTTCTTGGAGAAGGCTGATTTAGTACATGAAGCATCCAACGAAACCTTAAGAACAGTCTCTTCCAGCTATCCGATGCCCTCCGTAATTCGTCTTCAGAAATACATTTTTATTCCATATAAAACCGTAATGCTCTCTAGGCAAAACGTTTTTAAACGAGATTTGCATAAATGTCAATATTGCGGAAGTAACAAAGACCTTACTTTGGACCATGTCTTACCAAAGTCAAGGGGAGGTGCCACCTCATGGCAGAATTTAGTCGCAGCATGTAAAAGGTGTAATTCGGCAAAAGGAAATAAGACGCCACAAGAAGCCCTAATGCCTTTGCCAAAAGCACCGTTTAAACCTTCCTACATTATGTTTGTCCGTAACTTCAGTGGGCTCTCTTCCGAACATTGGCTTAAATATTTGAGCCTTAATTAATTCGGGTTTGAATTCTTTTGATGAGTAGATTTTTTCTACCTTTGCAGTCCGATTCAAGTGAGGCGGACTTTTTGATTGAAAATCAGGGAGGAATCAATAATCAAAGTCCTCTGGTGCAGGTTCTGGGTACCAACAGGAGTAAAAATACAGAGCGTTTTTTATGTCAGAAGAAAATAAGACAAACGAGGCAGAAGAGGTGCAAAACGTACCTGCTGAAGCTGAAACAGCCGCAGCCCCTGCTGCTGAGAAAGAAACCCCAAAAGCAGAAGCTAAGAAAGTAGAAGCTGTCGAAGAAGAAGAATTCGATTGGGAATCTTTCGAAAAGAAAGGTTTTGGTGAAGGATACTCTCGTAAGAAGAGAGAAGAACTTTCTGCAATCTACGAGAACACCCTTACTACAATTGACGAGAAAAAAGTGGTTTCAGCTACTATCGTTTCTATCAATGATAGAGATTTAGTTTTGAACATTGGTTTCAAATCAGATGGTTTAGTAGGTGCTTCAGAATTTAGAGATACTCCAGGCCTTAAGGTTGGAGACCAAGTTGAAGTATACATCGAGGAGCAAGAAAATGCTTTAGGTCAATTAGTACTTTCAAGAAGAAAGGCGAAGATCGTAAAAGCATGGGAATTAATCCAAGATGGTTACGAAAATGACAAGGTAATCGAAGGCATGGTCAAGAGAAGAACCAAAGGTGGTTTGATCGTAGACGTATATGGTATCGAGTCGTTCCTTCCAGGTTCACAAATCGATGTGAAGCCAATCAGAGACTTTGATGTTTTTGTTGGTAAGAAAATGGAAGTGAAAGTTGTGAAAATCAACTACACTAATGACAACGTTGTTGTTTCACACAAAATATTGATCGAGAAAGATCTAGAGAAGCAAAAAGCTGCAATTCTCGAAAACCTTGAGAAAGGCCAAGTACTTGAAGGTGTGATCAAGAACATGACTAATTTCGGTGTATTCATCGATCTAGGTGGTGTTGATGGTCTACTTCACATTACTGATATCTCTTGGGGACGTATCAACGATCCAGCAGATGTGCTTAACCTTGATGAGAAAGTGAATGTTGTTGTGCTTGATTTCGATGAAAACAAGAAGAGAATTTCTCTTGGCATGAAGCAATTGACTGAGCATCCTTGGGATAAATTAGAAACTACGATCGAAATTGGATCTAAAGTGAAAGGTTCTATTGTGAATGTTGCCGATTACGGTGCTTTCCTTGAATTATTCGCTGGTGTTGAAGGTTTGATTCACGTTTCTGAAATGTCATGGTCTCAGCACTTGAGAAACCCTCAAGACTTCATCAAAATTGGTGATGAGTTAGAGGCAGTTGTATTGACGCTTGATAGAGAAGAGAGAAAAATGTCATTGGGAATTAAGCAATTGACAGAAGATCCTTGGACTAAGAGCAATGTATTGACTAAATATGGTGTAGGAACAAACCACAAAGGTATTGTGCGTAACCTCACTAACTTTGGTTTATTTATTGAGTTAGAAGAAGGCATCGATGGTCTGGTACACGTTTCTGATCTTTCTTGGACTAAGAAAATCAAACATCCATCTGAATTTGTTAAAGTAGGTGATGAGTTAGAAGTACAAGTACTTGAGCTCGATATCGACAACAGAAGATTGGCGCTAGGTCACAAACAATTGGAAGAAAACCCTTGGGATACTTTCCAAACTGTTTTCAATCCAGGATCACTTCATAAGTGTACAGTAATTGCTAAAAATGATAAAGGTGCAACACTTGAATTACCTTACGGTTTAGAAGGTTTAGCCACTAACAAACATTTGAAGAAAGCTGATGACACTGAAGTAGCTGTTGGCGAAACTGTAGACTTTATTGTGGTAGAATTCTCTAAAGACGATAAGAGAATTGTTCTATCTCATACAAATACCCATTCTAAAGCACTACCGGTAGAAAAACCAGTGAAGAAAGAAGTGAAGAAGAGCACAACGAAACCTAAAAAAGAAGCTGATGTTTCAACTTTAGGGGACTTAGATGCACTGACTGCATTGAAAGCTGAAATGGAAGACAATACTAATAAGGCAAACGCTGCTAAAAAAGCTGCTGAAACTCCAAAAGCTCCTAAAGCTAAAGCTGCGAAAGCAGAAAAAGTAAAGGAAGAAGCAAAAACGGAAGAAGCGCCAAAGGCAGAGGCTGAAGCCGCACCAGTAGAGACTCCAACGGAAGAGGCTGAAACTAAGTCAGAAGAAGCTCCAAAAACAGAAGATAAAGCGAAACCAGATGCTGCTGCTGAATAAGCAATCACATCAAGTATAGCTTTTACATATACCAGAAGGCATCCAATTTTATTGGATGCCTTTTTTTAATTTCTTTCCAGTAAAAACTGAAGAATAATTGGTCGAGTAACGTTTAATTGATAGATTTGCAAACCCAAAACAGGGCGTTGTGGCCGAGTGGCTAGGCAGAGCTCTGCAAAAGCTCGTACAGCGGTTCGAATCCGCTCAACGCCTCAATTTGAAAGCATCAATCAGCAATGGTTGATGCTTTTTTTGTTTGCAATAGTGCGGATGAGAACCGCGCGGTTCGAAATCAAAGATTCACGAGGGGCTTGTGCGGCATGCATGTGGGTATGAGTAATCCGCTCAACGCCTCAATTTGAAAGCATCAATCAGCAATGGTTGATG
>JBLIES010000174.1:0-7405 GCA_047633135.1 Roseivirga sp. | reverse complement strand
GTATTTATTGATGCTGATAAAATTAATTACTACAATTACTTTACTTTAGTAATCGAAAAAGTGCGTCAAGGAGGCTTCATAATAGCCGATAATGTGCTTTGGAGTGGGAAAGTGGTTCGAACAGAAAAGAAAATAGACAAAGACACACAAGCAATCTTAGACTTTAATCGTTTGACGCATGAAGATCATCGCGTTGAAAACGTACTTTTACCGATAAGGGATGGCTTAATGGTTTTAAGAAAAAAATAAGAGTGATAAAATACATTTCGTCAATCATCATTTTTTTGATGGCTTCGCAGATTTCCTTTGCGCAAGCCCCTATGATTGTCCCTTCTGAAATGGAATTTGCTGGTATCAAGCTCAAAATCAACAACAGCGCCAAAAAAGAAATTGAAGAAACCCTAGACTTGCTTACTAGAAGTCAATATCATTTTCAATTGCTCGTAGACCGTTCTAACCTTTATATGGGAATGGTAGAAGAGATTTTGAAGAGAGAAGGCATCCCTGATGACTTTAAATATTTGGCGATACAGGAAGGTCAATTCATATCCGATGCGGTTTCTACTTCTAATGCCGTAGGTTTTTGGCAGTTTAAAAAAGCAACTGCTCAGGAGTTAGGCCTCAGGGTAGATAATCTTGTGGACGAGCGTAAACACATTGTTTCTTCAACCATTGGAGCTACCAAATACTTTAAGCGGAGTAATTTTGTATTTGACAATTGGTTATGGTCGCTTCAGTCTTATTTGCAAGGTTTAGGCGGGGCGCAGAGAGTAATCTCAGAGAAGGAATATGGTGCCACTAAAGTAGAAATTGATGGTAAAACCCATTGGTATATAAAGAAGTACATAGCCCATAAATTAGCTTTTCAAGACTTTGTTGGCAGGGGTAGGAAACACCCTGAGCTTCAATTAGCGACTTACGAAGGTCAAGGGAAAACCCTCAAGGATGTGAGTAAAGCTGTCGGGGTAGAAATTGATGAGCTTAAAAATTTAAATAAATGGTTAGTGGCCTCCCGAATCCCGAATGAAAAACCATACAAGGTCATTTATCCGTTAAAATCTGGTCGCCAACCTATTGCTCAGGCCAGGCCAGCAGAGACTAAAAAAACCGAAGATAAAGAGGCTGAAAACACCACTTCGAGTCCTTCTACTAATAAAAGTACTTCCGGTAATTCACCATCAAATACGAACACAGCGAGCCGCAGAAGCAATATACGGCCGGTGGAAGGGAATATTGGTCTTTTCCCGAGAGTGACAGGGAACATTAACAACTCGTATGAGCCAGACCAGATAGAGGTAAATGGAATCAATGCCATCAAAGCGCGCCAAGGAGATAATTTAAAAACCCTAGCAGCAAGGACTGGCAAAAGCATCTCGAAATTAAGGAAGTATAACGACATAGGAGAGCGGGGGAATGTTCGTTCAGGCCAATTCTATTATTTGAAAAATAAAAAAGCACGAGGGAAAGTACACTACCATATTGTTGAGCCAGGAGAAACCATGTGGAGCGTCTCTCAAGATTATGGCGTAAGACTTAAAACCCTTTTACATAAAAATAGAATGCGTTCCACTGAACCACTTAAGGTGGGTAGAGTGCTTTGGTTACGTTTTATCAGGCCGTCTAGTGTGCCGGTAGAGTTTACGGATGTTATCCTCGCGTCTGATCAACCTACTCCCGAAGATAGACTCATTAAAGAAGTGAGTAAGCCAGCAGAAAAACAGGTAGTAACCCAAGTAAAGAAGTCTGAGCCATCCAATAAGAATGTGGTTGTTATTGTGGATAAAGAGGATGAGATTGAAGAGGAAATTCTACTGCAAACAAAAAAGGCATTAATCGCTACACCGAGTGATACGATCATTACACATTTAGTGCAACCGAGGGAATCCTTTTTCGCCATTTCTCAAAAATACGCTATCGAAGTAGATGATATTTTAGACTGGAATGGACTTAATGTGATGGATGGCCTTCAAATCAATCAGCAGTTAGACTTGGTAGTGGCTAAAAGTTACTTTAAGCCAATAAAAGCTGTTGAGTCAAGTGATGTTAAAGAGATTTCTCATGAAGTCCAGAAAGGTGAAACCGCATGGGCTATTTCAAGGATTTATGGGGTGACAGTGGAAGAAATATTGAAGTGGAATAATAAAACAGATACTAATTTAGCCTTAGGAGAACGATTGAAAATTATCCCTAAAAATTAAAGTCTCTTAAAATCATTGAATACTATTGCGCAACTTTTTGATAAAAAAAGAAGAATGACAAGACTATGGTTGGTATTAATTGTAGGCTTTACTTTAGAGCTCTGCGTTCTTGGGCAAGATCAAGGTCAAAATCAAAATCAAATTGACTTGCTGTTGCCTCAAGATACTACCCAGGTAAAAATAGATACTTTAAGTTATTGGAAGTCAGGTAATAATTTCGGGTTCAACCTTCAGCAAGTAGGGCTTACCAACTGGGCCGCAGGGGGGGAGTCATCGGTGGCAATAGGGACTAAAATCGAAAGTTTTGCCAACTACGAAAAACTGGGGAAGGTTTGGCAAAATAGGCTTAAAATCAGTTATGGGTTGATCAGGAATGGTGATGCTCGAAATCGATTTGTCAAAACGGATGATCAGGTTTTGCTCAGTTCTAAATACAGTCAAAAATTTTCGGAGAAGATATTATTGACCACGTCAATCAATTTCCAAACTCAGATGGACGAAGGTTACCGAACGCAAAAGATTGCAGGAACGGATCAAACCAAAAGAATTTTGATTTCTAATTTCATGTCGCCAGGCTATCTACTCGCTTCGTTGGGTATTTCGTATCGCGAAGGAGATGTGCTCACCGCGACACTGGCACCCTTTACTGGTCGATTTACCTTTGTGCTAAGCGATACGCTTTCTAACCTAGGGGCTTTTGGTATTAATCCTGGGGATCAAATCAGACCAGAGGCGGGTATAAGTTTTACAGGCAGCTACAAAAAAATGATTTGGGATAATGTGACTTTTCTAGGCAACTTTAACCTCTTTGCTAATTATGAAACCTTCCCTAATACAGTGATTAACCTAGAAACCGTCTTTAATTTAAAGGTCAACGATTACCTTTCATCAAACATAAGTTCTCAGCTGATCTACGATGACGATATCAAAATCACGCGTAATGATGGAACCAGAGGGCGAGATGTACAAATAAAGAATGTAATCAACGTTGGGGTCACGCTGAGTTTTTAGAACTCCGGATCAAGGCCGAGTCTTTCTTGTAAGTCTTTTAAAGCAGGGTATTTCTTCTTTAAGTGCTCAAATTTTTCTTGATCTGTATAGAGCATCTTCTCTCTTTCTATCGCTATGGTTTCAGATTTCAGCTGAATACTATCATTCTTTAACCCATCTCTAATTGCGATTAATAAATCTCCCCTGAATCTTTCAAAGCTGGCCTCAGAGGCACCGTTAGAAATAGAAACAGTGATTATGTTAGCGATTAGTCGGTAAGGTTCTTTAAGGATAAGTAACTCTAATGGGTTGTTGTCCTTTTCCTTCTGAGACTTAAATTCTTCCCAAACCTTATCCAGTTCAGCAATGGTGAATTCCTCTTTTCTACCAAGAGATTCTTCTATCACTTCTCCATCAACTGTTTCTTCGGGCTTGTTGACCTGTGCTCTCAGCTCTGAGAATGAAGGGATGCTTATGGTCTTAGAAGGTGGCTTATTGATCTGCTTTGGCTGAATGACCTCCGGTCTTACTTCCTCCAATGGTGGTGGTGGGGGAGTTGGTTGATCAACTTCTTTTTTTTGCGCTACTGCTTCTTTGTTAGTAACCGAATGAGTGATTTCAGCAGTTGGTTTCTCTACTTGCGTGGGTTGAATTTGTTGCTCAACAGTTTCAGCTAGTTTTTTTTTTTTAATGGATCGCTAGTAACGTCTATAGCGGCAAGTTTAATTGCAGAGGTTAAATAAGCCGTTTTGACTAGCGCTAACTCCACGTGTAGCCTTTGATTTTTACTCCCTTTATAGCTGAGATCACACTGACTCGTTAGGTTGAGGGCAGTGAGTAAAAATGAAAGTGGTAAAGTGTCAGCCTGTACTTTATAGCGCTGCTTTACATTGTCAGAAACTTGTAAAAGTTGAATAGTGGCGGTGTCTTTGCAAACCATCAAGTCTCGCAAGTGGCTTGCCAGTCCTACAATAAAGTGATGTCCATCAAAACCATTTTTTAAAATTTCGTCAAAAGTTAAAAGCACATTGGCCGTATCTTGAGCGAAAAGAAACTCGGTCATTCGGAAATAATAATCGTAATCGAGAATATGCAGATTCGCAATCGTATTCTTATAGGTTACCTTTTGGCCATGAGAGAATGTTACGATCAAATCGAAAAGAGAAAGTGCGTCTCGCATCGCGCCATCCGCTTTTTGAGCTATCAGATGTAGCGCTTCCTCTTCTGTTTCAATCTTTTCTTTCTCAGCAATCATTTTCAACTGATTGGAAATATTACCCACCTCAATTCTATTGAAGTCGAAGATTTGACAGCGAGAGAGGATCGTTGGTATCACCTTATGTTTTTCCGTAGTCGCTAAAATGAATATGGCATATGGCGGTGGCTCCTCAAGTGTTTTCAAAAAGGCATTAAACGCCTGATTGGAAAGCATGTGAACCTCATCGATAATATAAACCTTGAATTTACCCTGTTGAGGAGGGTAACGCACCTGGTCTATTAGGTTTCTGATATCGTCAACGGAATTATTTGATGCAGCATCCAGCTCATAAATGTTGAAGGTGTCATTAGTCGCGAGGGGGTCATCAATAGTCTGCCCATTGATCATTCTCGCCACTATTCGTGCACAGGTAGTTTTACCTACTCCTCTTGGACCACAGAAAAGTAGAGCTTGCGCTAATTGATTATTATCAATAGCATTCTTTAAAGTGGTCGTGATGTGTTCTTGACCAACCACCTCTTCAAAGCCGACAGGTCTATACTTACGTGCTGAAACAACGAAATTTTCCATCGCTGCAAGATAGAAATCTTAACTTATTTGTTTCTAGAAATGACTTCAAAGATTTCTTGGCTTTTTTTGCTGAGCGCTGAAGGTTATTAAAATTAACTTCTTCACATTTGTTTTTTAGTTGAAAAATAGGCCTTGATTTATCCCAATGACATTAAACGACCCTAAATCTCTAAATACTTACCTTTCAGACGGTTCTTGTCGAATAAATTTATTCTTCAGCGTTGGAAATAAAAAAGCAAACTTCTATCTTTGTGTCCCTTTTTAAGGGGAGGACGACATCAAGTTTTAAAAGTCAAATAAATATATCGAAGTGGATACACTAAGTTATAAGACAGTTTCCGCTAATAAAGCGACTGCAGAAAAGAATTGGGTTATCGTAGATGCGAGCCAGAAAACTCTTGGGAGATTAGCCAGTGAAGTTGCTAAAATGATCAGAGGAAAGCACAAACCAGAATTCACTCCACACGTGGATTGTGGCGATAACGTAATTGTTATCAATTGTGATAAGGTTAGAATGACGGGTAAGAAATGGGACGATAGAGTTTACTTTAGATACACAGGTTATCCAGGTGGTCAAAGAGAAACTACTCCTCGACAGCTAAGAGCAAAATCTTCTACTTTACTAGTAGAAAGGGCTGTTCGTGGTATGTTGCCAAAATCACGATTAGGAAGAGAAATTTTCCATAGTCTATATGTTTACGAAGGTGCAGAGCATTCTCACGAAGCTCAAAAGCCGAAAGAAGTTCAATTATAACATAACCAGTTAATGGAAGTAATTAACACGATTGGAAGAAGAAAAACCTCTGTTGCAAGATTGTATATGGAGTCTGGTAAAGGTGAGTTCACCATTAACGGTAAGACTTTAGAGGATTATTTGCCTTCTGATGTTTTACAGATTATTGTAAAACAACCATTAATGCTTGTAAATCAAAACGACAATTTTGATTTCAAAATTAATGTAGCTGGCGGTGGTCAAAAAGGACAAGCTGAGGCCATTAGGTTGGCCATTTCAAGAGCACTATGTGAACTTGATATAGAAAACAGACCTCCACTAAAGAAAGAAGGTTTTCTTACAAGAGATCCAAGAATGGTTGAACGTAAGAAACCAGGTAGAAGAAAAGCAAGAAGAGCATTCCAGTTCAGCAAGCGTTAATTCGAATTTATATCAAAATTAATATATGTCTAACAAATTAGAGTACAAAGACTTACTTGATGCTGGTGTCCATTTTGGTCACTTAACGAGAAAGTGGGATCCACGTATGGCACCATACATCTTCATGGAGAGGAATGGTATACATATCATAGATCTTAATAAAACTCTTAGCTGCCTCGAAGAAGCGTCATCTGCAGTTAAGAACATCGTCCGCTCCGGAAGAAAAATCATGTTCGTTGCGACTAAAAAACAAGCGCAAGGTCTAGTGGCTGCCGAAGCAGAAAGATTGAATATGCCTTATGTGACAGAAAGATGGTTGGGCGGTATGCTTACCAATTTCGCTACAATGAGAAAATCATTGAAGAAGTTACAGGGTATCGATAAATTGATGAAAGAAGAAGCTTTCAAAAACCTTGCGAAAAGAGAAAGGTTGATGAAAACTCGTGAAAAAGAGAAGTTAGAAAGAGTATTAGGTGGTATCACCGATCTTACTAGACTTCCTGCAGCACTCTTCATTGTCGATATCAAAAGAGAGCATATTGCAGTTAACGAAGCTAAGAAATTGAACATTCCTGTGTTCGCCTTAGTAGATACTAACTCTGATCCAAATACTGTTGATTTCCCAATCCCTGGAAACGATGATGCGTTCAAATCTGTAGAGATTATATTGAATGCTATCGGTAAGGCCATGGAAGAAGGTTTGCAAGAGCGCAAGTCTGAAAAAGAGGAAAAAGATAGAGAGAAGATGGAGCAAGAGAAAGTTGCTGTTGACAAGGGCGAATCTAAAAAAGAAGAAGCTTAAATCGATTAAGATAAACTCATATATAAAAATTGAACATCGAAGCTTTTCGATGTTCAATTTTTGTTTTAAAGCACCTAATCTTATTGAGATCAATCACAAGCGAAGAGGTGTAAATTAATTTTTGCATAAAATTTAAAATATATAAAAATGGCTATCACAGCAAAAGAAGTTAACCAATTACGACAAATGACCGGTGCGGGCATGATGGATTGCAAAAACGCATTAGTTGAAGCTGAAGGAGATTTCGACAAAGCAATTGATATTCTTCGTAAGAAAGGTCAGAAATTATCAGACAAAAGAGCAGACAGAGAAACTACTGAAGGAAGTGTTTTTGTAAGGACAAGTGAAGATGGAGCAAAAGCCATTTTGATCGCATTTACTTGCGAGACTGACTTCGTGGCAAAAAATAATGATTTTCAGACTTTAGGCAACGAGATCGCAGATGCGGCTATGGCACATCAACCAGCTGACCT
>JBLIES010000173.1:0-7502 GCA_047633135.1 Roseivirga sp. | reverse complement strand
GCTACTAGTAATTTACGATTCATGACTTTAATATTCAATTTGATTTTTTGGTTTTATTATTTTAAAATGCCTAATTCTTCAAGAACAAACTCGGTATAGTCGTGTACAGGGTTGGAATACCCGATTGCTAAATCTGAGGATTTATCAAACAGATAATCTAATCCATTTTTTTTGGCAACTATTTCCATAGCCTCCCAAAGTTTTTGTCTTAAGGGTCTTAAGAGCTCGTCTTGCTTTTTATAAATCAAGCCATCATATCCAAAAAGCTCTGTTGATTTATTGAGGGCTTCTTGTTCCTTCAGTTCAATTTCTTTTTGTTTCTCTTTGATCATCTCTGGAGTGAACAAAATTTCTTTTGATCGAAGGTCTGTGCGCATCTTTTCAGCTTCGTTTTGCAAACTCCGTACCACTTTATCAAATTCTTTCCAGAGCCCTTCCAGCTCTTTATTTTTCTCTGCGTATTCAGGCATCTTTTCGAAAATAAAGCCTGAATCGTAATGTCCAAATTTTTGAGCAACGCTCTCTTTATGACTTAACGCAAAGTTAGAAATAACGAATAATAATACTATTAAGCGCGAAGATTTATACATGTCATCGTAGTTGTTGTCCAATTGTAAAATGCACTTGTGAACCACTTTGGATTCCTAAGGCTGCATCTGAATCGAAACCATACGCCCAATCTAGCCCTAACAAACCGAATGCTGGTAAAAATACTCTCGCGCCAAACCCTGCAGATCTAAACAAATCTCTAGGGGTGTAATCATCGTAATCATTCCACGCGTTACCGGCCTCACCAAAGGCTAATATATAGATGGTGGAGCTTGGTTTCAACGAGATTGGATACCTTAACTCAGCAACAAATTTATTGAAAATCAAACCTCCTCTGAAGCCTGATTCTGGATCTACAGGGACAATACTGTTGTCATCATAACCTCTTAACGCTATTATGTCCTGTCCAATTATAAAGTTGTTCGCTCCGTTGAGGCCGTTACCTCCCAAAAAGAACCTTTCGAATGGTCCTGTATCAGTTCTATTGGCGTAGGATCCAATAAAACCAAGGTGGGCTCTCGCGTTAATAACGAGTTTAGAAGGGAGTGGAATAAAGAATGAGGCATCAAACATCGTTTTGTGGTACTCTATAAATTGGTACCGCTGCTTTGATGTAAGATTGGTATCACCACCCTCTTTAAATCTATCTAAAAAGAGAGAATAGGGAGGTGTCAGGTTAAAATTTAAAGAAAATTGAGACCCATATTTAGGGAATTGGGGATTGTCAATATTGCTTCTTGAAATGGCGGTATTGAAGGTAATACTGTTGGCTTGACCTGTAGAGAAACCGAGGGTATTTCCAAAGTTAGAAACATCATAGAATTGATAGGAGATACTGTTTGAAATATTGAAATAGTCATCAGGCCATTGTAATGTTCTTCCTAGGCCAATTGTAAAACCAGAGGCTTTTAAAAAGCCACTCAAAGTAGTGCCTTGAAAATCAGAAAAGCTTCTATTCACTGTTCTATTTAAGCTGAATGTGAAGTTATTAGGCTTGTTTCCACCTAACCAAGGCTCAGAGAATACCATGCTGTAATTTTGGAACCGTCTACCGTTAGATTGAATCTGTACGGAGAGTCTTTGACCATCGCCAGAGGGATAAGGTCTCCATTTACTAAAGTCATTAATGTTCTTTAAGGAAAAGTTGTTCAGCTGAAGACCAACAGTGCCTACAAAACCGAAGGGTCCACCAAACCCACCAGAAAGCTGAATCTGATCCGAAGATTTTTCTACTAAGGTAAATTCAATATCGACAGTTCCATCTGCTATATTAGGAATAGGCCTAGGGGTAATTTGTTCTGGATCGAAATAGCCTAATTGCGCTAGTTCTCTTGTCGTTCTAATCAGTTCTCTTCTACTGAATACTTGACCAGGGAGCGTTCTAATTGTTCTTAGTACTACATGATCACTTGTTCTATCGTTTCCTTTTAGTATGATTCTTTTAATGGTGGCTTGCTCGCCCTCATACATTCTCATTTCTAGGTCAATAGAGTCATTCTCGGCCCTTACTTCTACGACCTCCAGTCTAAAAAAGAGATAACCGTCATCCATGTAAAGCGAATTAACATCATCGCCATTCTGACCATCGAAAGAGGTTCTTGCTAGAATTCGGTCTTGATTGTAAACATCTCCCTTTTTGATGTCGAGCAATTTGGTGAGTTGGGCATCTGTGTACTTAAAGTTACCTGACCAGTCAATATTCCTTATGTAGTACTTATTGCCTTCATCGACTGTGATTTTTAAATCAATAAAGTCATCGTTTAATTTTTGAATTTCACTATCGATGATAGTTGCATCTCGGTACCCCATTGAGTTATAAAAAGCAACAAGACTATTTTTGTCATTGTCAAACTCAGTTTGAATGAATTTTGATGATTTTAAAATGTTTAGTTTGACATTATTAGTAATGAAGTCTTTTAATCGTGTATCGTCCACTTCGTAAGTGCTGTCTACAAAGTTGGCAATGGTCTTAGGGCTTGTTTGAAAAATTTGATTGGCCAATTTAGAGATTAACCAGAATCTTGGTTTCTCATTGGTTTTCTTCATTGGTTTTTTTAAGCGAGAATCAGCAAATGCTACGTTTCCTTCAAATTCAATTTTATTTATTCTGACTTTAGATCTTTGGTTCACAACAAACCTGAGGTTGGCATTATCGCCTATCAGTGTATCTCTTTCTTGGATTGTATTAACGCTTACATTAAGAAATCCTTTGGCTACAAAATACTTTTTGATGAGTGTTTCTGTGTTTTTAACAAGTGGTGCACTGGCTACCTTACCTATAATACCAACTTGATCTTTAAGGTCTGTTTCTTGAGTGCCAGAAACACCTTCAATAGCGAATTTTGTTATTCTAGGTCTTTCTACTAATCGGACTTCTAAGAATGCTCTGTCCCCTTCGATTTTGGTCAGCCATACTTGAACATCAGCAATAAATCCCTGCTTCCATAGTTTTTTGATCGCCTCTGAAATTTCTTTTCCTGGGATACTGATTTTGTCACCTACTTTAATGCCTACATAAGAGATCAGTGCTCTATCTTCTAAAGACTTTAAACCCGTATAGCGAATATCGGCTATCTCGAAAACCTTAGGGTTCGTATAGTCAATTTTAACACCTTCTACAGTGTTCAACCCAAATCTTTCCTGCCCAACGAGCTCTGATAAACCACAAAGGCTCATGATCAGGAGTATTAATATTTTCTTCATCCTCAGGCTTAAATCTTTATCTGCTCACTGGTTTTTCCAAACCTTCTTTCTCTATTCTGATAGGAGACAATCGCCTCATATAAGTGCTCTTTTCTAAAATCTGGCCAAAGAGTCTCCGTTATAAAGAACTCCGTATAGGCCAACTGCCAAAGCAGAAAATTGCTAATTCTTTGTTCACCACTTGTCCTTATTAACAATTCAGGGTCTGGTATTCCCGCAGTCGACAAATGGTTTTCAATTTGTTCATTCGTTATGTCTTCAGCTTTTAGGCTTCCTTCTTCGCATTTAGCGGCTATTTGTTTCATTGCATTGGCAATGTCCCACCTTCCGCTATAACTCAAAGCTAAGACCAAGGTCATTTTTTTGTTATTCGATGTAGTCTTCATTGCCTCGCTCAACTCATGTTGGCAGGCACTGGTTAAACTACCTATGTCACCAATGGCAGTGAGTTTAATGTCATTATCCATTAGTGTTTTGATTTCTTTATTGATGGTAGATACCAACAATTGCATTAGTGCATTAACTTCTTTTTTAGGCCTGTTCCAATTTTCTGTAGAAAAGGCATAAAGGGTAAGGTATTTTATACCTAGTTCAGCCGAAGCTTCTGTAGTTTCTCGCACTGCCTTGATCGCGTTTTTATGACCAAAAACGCGAGCAGCACCTTTACCTTTAGCCCATCGGCCATTACCATCCATTATGACGGCAATGTGTTTGGGAAGAAAATCTATCTTAATATGATCTTTCATTACAGAACTCTGCGAAAAAGCGATTGCGAAGGTAAGAAAATGCTGGCTGTATTTAAACCCTAATCGTTTCTTTATCAGGCTATCTAAACTTTCCTTGAGGGCAAATGAGTTTATAGAGTGTATAGCTGATTGATATTGATGTGAAAAACATCCAGTCATCATCGTTAGGATTCCCTCCAGCGTAGCTTTTTATTGTTTGGTTATTCTTTGAAACGTTGTCTAAATCGTCACTGTTAGATTTAATGGCCGATGTTGATGCGGCTATAGTCCATCTTCGATCAAGCATGTATTTAACACCAAAACCAACGGGTAATCTAATGTTTACACCTGTGTTGTAAGTTGCTCCAGTTTGATCTTTTCCTTGAAAACCGTAGAGACCAGCGCCAAAGAGTAAGTAAGGTGACCAATATTGCTGAAGCGATTCGTTTCTATAATCAAGGAAGTGATACTCTAATAGAAAGTCGAAATTGATCAATGTCCCCTCAAAGGAAGCTTGTCTATTCGCTGAAAATACGTCAAATGCTTCATCATCTGCACCTTTGAGCCTGCCTACTCCAGCTGAAATACGTGTGCTGAGGCCAGAATTAATATGTCTTCTGATGAAAATCTGTGCGCCAAAAGTAGAGTTGCTCAATTCGTAACTTCGCGCAACGTCTCCTAAATAGTTGTACGAGCCTAGTTCTAAACCGACCTCTCTATTTTGAGCATGAGTTGCTGACCAAATAAAAAGAAAGCTCAATAAAAACGTCCACCTGCCAATAATTTTGGCCGCTACAGTTTTATCCTTATGATATGCTTGCAAGCTAGATAACATTGTGTTTCGGTTTGAGAATGGGCCAGTTAAATATTGTTAATTCAATTTCTGGCGTCAATGCCCCAATTTAGCTTTTGTCTTAAGGTATCAAAATACTTGTTCTGATCTGACCTTACCAACTTTGCTTCGAAGGACTCCCTCTTAACGGATATTTTCACTTTATCGTCTACGTTACATGATCTTGAATCTAGAGAGACCATGAACCTGTTTGTTCTTCCTTCTATTTCGAAAGTTATCTTGCTTTGATCGGAAACGATTATTGGCCTTACATTTAGATTGTGAGGAGATACTGGTGTAATGATAAAGTTCTTCAACCGCGGATGTACCAATGGGCCACCACAGCTTAAAGAATAACCAGTAGAACCCGTGGGGGTAGAAACAATGAGGCCATCGGCCCAGTAAGAGTTCAGGTATTCTTCATCCACATAGGTATGCACCACTATCATCGATGAAGTTTCTTTTTTTACTATTGTGAATTCGTTCAGTCCGAAGTTGAAGGGGTCAAATAGTTTTACTGACGAGTCAACGTGGATTAATGATCGGCTTTCCACTTCATAACTTCCATCAAGCAACGATTCTACTGTCATCAGGATATTGGTGCGAGGAGTGGTCGCCAAGAAACCAAGACGGCCTAAATTGATACCAACGATTGGCGTTTCATATTGTGCACTATAAGTAATGGTGTCTAGCATAGTGCCATCACCGCCAAGGCTGATAATGAAGTTTACTTTTGAAAAGTCATCGCCAGCATTAAGGATTTCGGGACTATCAATACTGATTTTTGACTTTTTAAGCTGCTTTTCAAAATCATGAGTTATTGCGATCTCGATGCCCTTCTCTCTCAGGATATTGATTAAATCCTGAATGTAAGGAATCGCCTCCCTCAAAATTGCTTTGCCATGTAGCGCTATCTTCATAAAATTAAATGTTGAGGTATTTCATCAACATATCGTAGCGTTCTTGATCGCTCGATTTTATTTCTAACTCCTGAAAACGGCCGATAATTTTATATCCGAACCTTTCAATAGATGCAGCAATATGTGATAAATCAGGTTTATTAATTTTTAGTGTAAGCTTTATTCTCGCTGTATCCATATAGTCGTTAGTGATACAGCTGCTTAAAATTTTAGCATTTTCACCCTCTACAATCCTGCTGATCTCGGCCAAAGAATAATCTCGATGATTCATGGAGACTATGAGAATTGCACCAGACTCTTGAACGGCCATAGTTTGAGCAAAACTATTGATGGTATCCTCAATGGTAACTACACCAATAAAACCACCCGCTCGATTCAAAATCGAAACTAATTGAACTTCATGGTCGTGGGCCATTTTAATGACATCGTAGAAATGCTGGTCTTCAAAAACGAAACAATTTTCGGAGAAGAGATCGTACTCACTCACTTGCTTTGTGGCATCGTTGTATTCTAGGATTACTTCTTCAGAAATAAAGCCAAGAAACTTACCTTTTTCGACTACTGGCAACTGATTTGTGCGTAATTCTTCCATCCATACGATGGCTTTGTGGCCGCTGTCGGTCAGTTTTAAAGGAGGAATTAGGTCATTAATCAGTTCTGCTGCTGTCATGCTGCTTTTTGTTCGTTTAAAAATTCTTTGAGTATTTTATTAAACAACTCAGGATGTTCCATCATTGGTGCATGACAACACTTGTCGATAAACCTTAGTTTCGTATTAGGGATCAATCGATCAAATTCATGAGCCACTAACGGAGGAGTAATGGTATCATTAAGCCCCCAGATGAGTAGCGTAGGTACTTTTATATTTGGCACTTCTTTGGCCATATTGTGTCGTTGAGCAGATTTTGCAATCCCTACAATTCTCATGCATTTAGGAATGCTCTTAGTGGTATCAAATACTTCTTGAATATACTCAGTAGAAACGGTTGAAGCATCGTAAAAAGTGTATTCTACTCTTTCCTTAATATACTCGTAGCTTCCTCTTTTAGGGAAACTTCCTCCCATTGAGTTTTCGAAAAGCCCTGAACTTCCTGTAAGAATAAGACTATTTACTTTATCTGGATTGGCCAAAGTATAGATTAACCCAACATGGCCACCTAATGAATTGCCCATGAGTTTCATTCTGCTCAAATTCTTGACTTGAACGAAGCCCTCTAAGTGTTGCACTAGGCCTTCTAAGCCAGCTTGCTTAATAGGCATTTCGTAAATTGGCAACAGAGGTATCATCACTCTATAGTCAGATGAAAAAGCATTTACTACGCTTTCCCAATTACTTAAAGCGCCAAAAAGACCGTGAAGCAGAACAATTACCTCTCCCTTCCCCTCATCGATGTACTGATAGCCTTTGTCTTCTTTAATTTCTAGAGCCATTTCGGTGTAGTTTTAACTAATGATTTAAACAATATTATAAAAAGTCATCCAATTTTTTAGCATTTCGAGCCCGTACTCGGTTAAAATTGCTTCAGGATGGAATTGAATGCCTGTTACTTTTAATGGGACACTCTCAAATGCCATTAATTCTAATTCTTTTGTGTAGGCTATGGGCACTAGGCTATCGGGTAAATCTTTAAGTGTTAAGGAATGATAACGCACTACATTGAAAACTTCGGGCAAATGATTAAAAAGGATACTCTTTTCCGTTTTAATCTCTGATAGTTTTCCATGCATGGGGTAATTCGCTTTGACCAATTTACTGCCTAAATACTGCCCTAT
>JBLIES010000172.1:0-7542 GCA_047633135.1 Roseivirga sp. | reverse complement strand
GAAGGAATGAGGTTGATTTATGAGGAGATTAGTAAGAGGGATTTATAACAGAAGAGCTAGAATCAAACACTTGGCTTCAGGGCTTATAGCAAGTAAATCGAAATTTTAAAAACTTCAAAAAGAGAAACCCCATCATTTTTATTGTCGTAAATGCCATTCTTTTATTCAGTTGTACTCACAGGAAATCTAAAAATAAGGGTTCTATTTACATAGCCCCTGTTTTGGATACAAGCTCCATAGCCAAGCAACAAATAAAGTCTCTTAAAAAAATTGAGGCAATCTACAATGAGATTTTAACCATAGATACTGCCTTTAGAATTAATCAGGAATTACTATTAATTCACTCTGAGCATTATTGTTTGAGGGATACTGAACTCATAACTCCAGGCAATAAATACGAATTAGGAGAAGATTTCAAGACTCATCAATTTAATTCAACAATAGAAATAAGAACTGAAGGACGCATTATATTTAAGCCGCTCATTGAGAAATCTACTTTTGACAGCCTTCTTTTTGATGAGCTAAAAAAATATGGGGAATTAATGTTTCCTTCTGTATCAACTGTAGACATCAATGGTAAAGACTTGATAAGATTACATTATGGCATTTCTATCCCAGGGACTGATATTGGAACAAGTGCAACCCTTTATATAGATGAATTAGGGGAAAAAGTCATTCGTCAATATTAGTCCAAGTGCTTTCTCATTCGCTGACCTTCTTTAGGATTAAATAATTACCTCAACTCAAAATACTTGAATACAGGGTATTCTACAGGTTTTTGGTCAATACCATTACTCTTGAAATGCTCATCGAAGAAGTTCCAGTTCACCAATCCATCGTCTGATTGTGGTTCTAGTGTATAGAAAATCAAATTCGCCAATGGCTGCGCTAAGTCGACCCAGTAGTCTCCTTTGCTAAATTTCTTTGTGGCATCATTGAAGCTTCCTTCTACTTCAGCCATCTTATGCTTTTCAAAAGGTCTGGACCCTAATATTAATGATGTAGCAGTAAAAACCTGACCCTTTGCCCTAACACTTTTATCTAGTTTGGTCACCTTAACTCCTTGCATTTGTAAGTGCTCCGCTATATTTGCAAAAGCAGCAGGAATAAGATAGCCTTTCGGTAAAATACTAGAGACTGTTGCGTTGAAAGCACTGTAGTTGACCACATCTTTTAAAGTAATGATCTCTGGTTTGCGCAAGTAGCGAGTCCCAGGTCGGGCGCCCTCAGTTTCTTCATAAACCAAGTGATTATACGTTCTATATTCTGGGATTTTTTCTTCCAATGAAGCCATTTCGAACCTCACCCCTTTGGATAATTTCCCACCTTGCTCATTTACCATTTTGATTGCATCAGCCTCCGCTTTCGCATTAATTTGCAGCATTTGCTGACCGTTCTTATTCGTAAACTCAAGAATTTCTCGCACAAAAGCATAAGTGGAATTCATGCGCTGGTAAAGTCTTTCATGCGCAAATGCTTCACTCAAAATCGCCATGCGGTTTCTTAAGCCAAACTGGTTGACCAAGTACCTTGGGTGATGATTGTAAGTGTATATCGTTTTAATTGGCCAGCCCTCACGATTCGCATAATAGTAGCCATAAGGACCAATGAAAATTCCATCCTTTTCTTCTACATTTTTCACAACTTCAGGAAGAATTTTATCCCATGTAAAGTCATATGGTGCCTTTTCGCCAGCCGTATGGTAACTCGGTGCCCAAGTGAGCGAGTAGCCATGCCATGTGCCATTGGTAGTATGTAAGTCTACAAAAAGTGCAGGATCCCAAGGCAAAATCACGTTTTTAAAGAGTCCACGAGTCTCTAAGGCTTCCATCTTCATTCCGTCTCGGTTCAAATCCCAGCCTTGACTGTTCGCACGCATCCCAACCTCTTTAGGGCTGTCTTCTTGAGAGGTTCTGCGTTCTACATCCATTTTATCGTTAGAATCGGTATTGTAGATTGGAACAAAAAGGATGATCTGATTGTCTAACAAATATGCCTTATCACCATGTAGAATTTCGCGAAGCAAAATCTGAACAGCTTCCTTTCCCTCTACCTCGCCAGAATGAATATTACCCTGTATGTATATGATCGGTTTGCCACTTGCTTTTGCCTCTGCCGGTGTTGAAACCTTAGGGCTAGCCAACACCAAAACTGGAATTTCCTTTCCCTCTAAACTTGTCCCCAATGAAAATTTAGTGACTTTGTCTGTGTCTTTCATCACAGCATCAATGAATCTTTGAACATCGGCATAGGTCGATGTTTTTTGGTAATTAGAAAGTTCTGGTGTTGTCAGTAAATCTTTCGAAATCTGTTGAGCGTTTAGTCCAACAGCGGACAGCATCAAAAACAAAAAGTAATAAATCCTCATGGTCATAGTTTTAGAAGGGTAAATTTACCAAAAACTAGGGCATATGTCCTTATCATCAAAACGTTCCGCTGAGGCTTTTATATAGGCGGTACAATCAATACTGACTGGCTTTTATAATTTGGATTAAGCTTTTAGACCATGATCAACCGCAGAAAATTTGTTAAAAACGCCAGTCTTATTACAGGTATTGGCGCTGGCACTGGCCTTTCTTTTTTGAATTTTCTCTTCAAACAAGATGGCTATCAAATGACGCCATTGAGGAATAATGTTGGGGTTTTTACTGAAAGAGGCGGCACCATGGGTTGGATGGCCAGTAAAGAAGGCATTGTTGTGGTCGATACTCAGTTCAAGGATCAGGCTGAACATGCCATCGCTGAAATCAAAAAAATCTTTGATCGACCGATAGACTTATTAATCAATACGCATCATCACGGTGACCATACAGGAGGAAACATCGCCTTCAAAGGATTGGTGAAACAGGTGGCGGCTCACGAAAATTCCAAGGCCAATCAAGAAAGAACGGTGAAAGACTTATCAACTACCATTTTACCTGACACCACTTACGCTTCTGGTAAATGGAGCAAAAAAGTAGGTGAAGAAACTATGGCAATGCATTATTTCGGAGCGGCTCATACTGATGGAGATTCGGTTGTACACTTCGAAAACGCTAACATTGTGCATATGGGAGATTTACTTTTTAACCGTAGACCGCCATTCATCGACAAATCTGCGGGCGCAAATATTGCAAGCTGGACACAAGTGATGGACAAGACCTATGCCGCATTTGATGACGATACACTCTTTGTTTATGGCCATTCAGGAGAAGGCTATGATATTCAAGGCAAAAGGGCGGACTTGATGGCCTTCAAGAATTATCTTGAACAATCTCTCGAATACGTAAAAAAGGGAATTGATAATGGTAAGACAAAAGAAAGCCTAGCAGACGTAAACGAAATACCTAATGCACCAGAGTGGAAAGGAAGTCAAGCCAGAACAGTGGCTGCTGCCTACACGGAGCTTTTTGAAGAAGGAAAATGATTGTAAAAAAACTGATTATATCAATACTATTTTTAATGTCTACAGCTCCAATTGTTCATCAGGGCAATGGGCTGTCGTTATTGAAAAAAATGCACAGTCACTATGAAGGTAAATGGTACTCTACTGTTGCTTTCGACCAAAAGACAACTCGTTTTGATGAACATGGCTCCATTACTACAGTTAATACTTGGTACGAAGCACTCTCGCTCCCTGACAAGCTCAATATCAAGTTTGATGACATGAGTAAGGGCAATGGTCTTCTTTTTAGGAATGACTCCATTTATCAGTACAACGAAGGCCAGGTTGTCAACTCACGGATCATGTATCACCCACTATTGATTTTAGGATTTTCGGTTTATCGCCAACCCGTAGAAAAAACTGTAGCATCTCTTAAAACGCTGGGCTTTGATTTAGAAAAAGCATACCAGACAGAATATAATGGAAAGACCGTTTATGTGGTTGGCGCATTGGAGGGTGACGATTATTCAAATCAATTTTGGATTGAAAAAGATAGACTCCTTTTCGTGAGAATGATTCAAAATTTTGGTAATAACAGAATCCAAGAGGTAATTTTCGATAAATATGAAAGGGTTGGCCAGGGATGGATTGCACCTGAAGTACGCTTCTACATGAACGGGAAAATGACACTATTGGAAGAATACACAAAGATCAAAACGACTGATTTGAAGGATGATATTTTTAATCCGAAAATGTTTTTAGAAGCAAATTGGTAGGCTCTTTTATAAATTCAAGGATTTCTCCACTGTCTTGAGAGATGACTTAAACCGTTAGCAATGCCTAACTATTTAAGGATAAAGCTAGTCATTACTGAGTGCTACCAAGCGATTGTGGAAAGCGTAAGCGATCAAGCGTGTTGAGAAAAAAAATCTATTGGCCGTCAAACCAAGTTTTAAAGTCACTAACCCTTTCTCTACTCACAATAATCTCTTTGTCGAAATTAACGTTGAGCATCACCTTTAATCGGCTGTTGGAGTAAACCAGCACATCCTTAATGGCATTAATTTCTAGTACAAAAGTTCGATTCACTCTAAAGAAATTCTTAGGGTCAAGCATTTCTTCTAAGGTCTCTAACTTATAGTCAATGATCAATCGCTTGCCTTCAACCGTCACGATATAGGCATTTCTACCTTCCGCATAAAAAAGAGCGATAGTATCGGTAGTTACAGAACGAATATGCTCTCCGATTTTAACCATAAAGCGGTTTTTATACTCACGCCTACTCAGCATTTGTAAAGCCGATTGCAAGTCGATTGGCGCAATAGGCACTTGCGCTGTTTCATTCAATCGAGCCTTTAAGCTTTTAAACTTATCAATACTTTCTGTAAGGGTGTCAAAAGTGATAGGCTTGAGTAAGTAATCAATACCATTGGCTTTAAATGCTGCTATGGCATATTCATTGTAAGCTGTTGTAAAAATCACAGGGACTTCGACCTTAATTTCTTTGAAAATATCGAAACTCAGCCCATCTGTTAGTTGAATATCCATAAAAAGAAGATCTACCTCATGACCTTCGCTAAGCCAAGCGACCGATTGCTTTACACTCATGGCCTGCCCCAAAATCTCTATGCTCTCATCGTAACGCTTAATCAATCGATGCATTTTTTCAGCCGCTGGAATTTCATCTTCAATAATAAAAACCTTCATCATTCATTGATTTGTAGTAGTGGAAGTTTCACGAAAGCATCGCCATATGCTCTGATTTCAATCACAGGACGGTCGCTAAAATACGCGAAAGCCTTGTGTAGTTTACTTTGCCTGTTTTTCACCAATTTATCAAGGCTAAGTTTGTCATTCTCTCTGTATTGTAACACCAAATAATCGTCTTCATCAAAACTCACCTTCACTTTGAGTGGTTGAAAATTAGAAATAATAGAACTGTTGACAACACAATCCAATAACATGGGCAAAGAGTTGGGTACCAAGAGCGAGTCTGGTTTCAGGTTTCGGGTGTCCGTCTCAAAAAATATTTGCCCTTGAAACTTCTCTTTGAACAATAGAAATAAATTTTTCGTAGCATTAAGTTCCTCTTCTACTGCTACCAATTCTTTTTTACGGTTATCTAAAATATAACGGTACACCAAAGACAGTCGGTCCAGAAAGTCTTCCGCGGCATCTACATTGTGATGCACGAGTGAAATAAGCGTCTCTAAACTCTGGAAGAGTAAATCAGGATTAATCTCATTATTAAAAATCTCTAATTGGTGTTCCAGATTTTGTCTTTTTAGGTCTTCTCTCTTTAGCTCTGTTTCGTTCTTCACCGATAAAAAATAAATGCTTAAGTAGAATAGAGTGTATAAAAAGCCACTGATAGAATAAATAATAACCAGCTTGGTGAGCTGAGATTCAAAAGAAACAAAGTAATCATAAGTCTGTACTTTAGTAAAATAGAGATAAACAGCAGCAAAAATTATGGTCGCAGAAAGAAATATGATAGAGATAAACAATAAGGTGATATTACCTGCCCTTCTCATTTCGTCACCTAATCTTCGCTCGAAAATGACAATACAAAAACGTACAGGCTCCGAAATCAAAAAGGCCAAAATTATGCATATCAATAACTCAACGGTGAGCAAAGTGTCAGCAATCATTGCCAAGCTATTGTTCAGCAATAGGATCAAGAAGTACATCATCAAGCCGTAAAGTGGCGGCACGGTAATTCTAAAGAGCGGCTGATCAAGAACGTGCTTCCTCATATCGCTTTCAAAATTGGAAGTTTCACCTCAAAATAATCTTCATCTTTTACCTCAATGTCTATGCTGGTAAAAAATGTGTAGCGTTTTTTAATGTTATCTAGTCCTACTTTATGCGAACTGGTTTTAGACGGAGTACCCGTTTTATTGTTGAGAATAATAATCGAGGTTTCATCGTTCCTGATATTAATTTTTAGAGGCTCTTCATCAGACACTACATTATGCTTCACCGCATTTTCTACCAAAAGTTGTAAGCTGAGTGGTGGAATATTGGACTGCATGATTGCGTCACTCAATTCAATGTTGATTTCTAAGGCAGTAGCATACCTAATGCCCAATAAATAATTAAAATCTTTCAGCGCTTCGACTTCTTGGCCAACAGTCACCAATTTAACATCCTTTGTATTGAGCACATAATTGAATGTTTCGGCTAAGTTTCTAATGAAATTTTCTGCGATTTGAGGGTCACGATAAATCAGCGATGAAATGGTATTCATGCTATTGAACAAATAATGTGGGCTAAGCTGGCTTTTTAAGGCCTCAAACTGAAACTCCAATTGCTTTCTTTCAGCACGTGATTTTCTTATTTGCCCCACCGAAAACTCATTGAACGAATAGCTATTGAACTCTACTAAGGTGACGATGAATAAGGTGAGGAAGCTCAATACTATCAATTTTACTTCGAGTTGACTTTCGCTTAAATCAGAAGCAAACATTTTGAATTCAATAAAACCGCTGATTTCAGCCAACCAACCAAAAGTGATTAATATGATCGCCAGGGCAATGAAATCTAAAGATAGCCCAGTTACAAAGCGCAGCATGATATTTCTGCGCCAAGGTATTTTCACATTCAATTTTTGATTGATAAAATTGACCACCCAACCAGAAGTAATGCTGGCTAAAATTGTGAAAAAGTAGAGATTAACTTGTTTGGTAAGACTAGGCAGTAAATCATACTCGCTGTAATAGAGGTACAGCAAAAATAGAATACCAATAATGATAAAAAGTATGAGCCTAATGGGACGAGGCATTGTGCTAAAATTGGTTCTTTAGAAATTTAAGAAAAGCAAAGGACAAATTGGATATCTGATCAGTTATTTGATCAAAACACCCCCCACCCTTTGCTATTAGATAAGAAATCAATCTATACAGCGCGCTACTCGGCCATAGTAGGTATCTGATTCTATGCTACGCGCAACCTTTCTAAACATATCCTTTACCTCACTATCAGCTGCCCTTACTGGCCTGCAGGCAGCTTTCAAAACTTCTGATTTATAATAGTCAGAATCAACAGTGTTCACCGCTTTCAAAATACTCAATAAGTGCGACTTGCTCAGTTTATCAGACCTCAAAACGTTTTTCAAGATTTGTGTCTTGTAATGATCTGAATCAATCCTTGCTACCCTTACTAGCACCTTGTCATAG